>JACCXN010000026.1 GCA_013696965.1 Bacteroidota bacterium
TGAAAGTTACAGAAGGTTAAGTAAAGATTTTGAATATCATACTGATACAAGTGAAACTATGATACAATTAGCAATGATTCGACTAATGCTTAATAGAATTAAAAATTAAATTCAAAACAGTTTCTAAATACTTTCCTTAAAAATTTAATTAATATAAGACTAAATTAATTTAGTTTATAAGGAGTTTCCATTTTGAATTCAGGAATTTGAACATAAAAACGATTTCCTGTAACAAGGTGCTCCATTAAATAAGTGCCTTGCATTTTCCCCATATCCGTTGTTAAATTACAAGCAGATTCATATTCAAAAATCTCACCCGGGGCAATTACCGGCTGAAGCCCGATTACGCCTTCGCCTTCTACTTCGCTGTGATCTCCTGAAGAATCAAAAATGAACCAATGCCTGCTTAATAACTGAACAGGGAATTCGCTTTCGTTTTCAACACAAATTCTGTATGAAAAATAAAAATGACTTTTAAGAGGATGAGAATATTCTGATTTGAATTCTGGAACTACACTAATTCTGATACCTTGAGTTACATGTGTAATCATATATATTAAGGTTGATTTTACTTATTCTTTTGGCAAGTATAAGATATGTTTGCAAAAAATCCTAGTTAAAATTTCAAGGAGTTATTAACATTAGAAGGGCCCTCTGGAGTTAAAGTGCTTGTATCCAATAATTTTAAAATGGTTTGTTGAAGGCTCTCTATGGTACACAAATATGGTGTATTCATTTTCTGTTTCAAAATAAGAACCATCAATTAATTGGGGATTTCCGGTGCTTGTTCCATCTTGCAAAAAAGAGTAGGAGTAATTGTAATAACCTTGTTTTAAGTACAAAGTAGCATGGTAAGTTTTTGACTCAAAATCATACTTTAATTTATAATCATTCTGGAAGGTCCAGTCAGAAAGTGCACCGAAAATATATAAATTGCCATCAATAACAGGAGTTGGATATTTCAGCCTGAAATGCACATAGGAGTAGTCAGCTTCCAAATCACTGTTCCAGCCTTCCTGGATGCGAATAACAAATCTTCCGTTTATGTCGGGTTGTGTGCTGTATCTTGCTGTACTTAGAATTAAATCGTCTGTAAGAATTACGTGGTTTTGATTATCTTTAAATAGTATTTCCTTCACATTTTCTGTTTTAAAACGCAATGTTTTTATATCAAAATTCCTGAACTCATTTCCACCATGAAACAAATTTTCACGGTCATAATTATAAACAAGTTCACCTTCTCTGATAAACAGAGGTTTTAATTCCGTTTTTGCATTGTCCCACCTGTTGTTTTGCAGCACTGCCACACGTAAATCAAGATTTGGATTTAATATAGTATAGCCAGAATGTAAAATAGTGAAATCGACCTTTTGTTTTGTTGTTCTTTCTTCAGGAATAGCGGCCCTTACCACATTTGGATTTACAATTACTTTTTCTTCATAAACCATAAATCTTCTTGTTATTACAGGTTTGTCCCGGTTACCCTCCTCATAAACAACCAAAACATAATTACCTGAAGTAGTAAAATTAATATTATCATTAGGAAATAGAAGATTGTAATGTATATAACGCTCCAGCGTATTGAATGAAAACTGAAAATCTGTAATGTAATTCTCGAAAAAACCATCCAGATATTCTGCCTCATGCAAGGGGGATGGTTCCCACATGGCATCACAATGAATAAAAGCATACATGTAATTCCTTAATTCAAGGTCCAGAATATCAAAACTTAATTTTAAAACATTACTGCTGTTTAATTTAATAACAGCAGGAGCAAGTTCATCTTCATTTAGTGTGAGAAGAACAGTTTTAATGCTTGAAATATAAACATGATTTTCATGCCTTAAAAAATCAGTTCGGTAATAATCATCCTGAATTAATTCTTTTTCCTCTTGATGTTTTGGTTTGTTTTCCTGTGCAATTAATAAACTACTTTGAAAAAAAAGAACAAGTTTGAGAAGAACCAGATAAATAATTAAAGGTTTTGTTTTGTTTTTCATGATTTTGGAAACATTGTGTAAATACTGTGGTATTAGCCTTTTTATTAAGATTATTTAGCAATTTTTCAATGGGTTTAACAATTGCAATAGTATGAATAATATCAAAAGTACACATTTGTTTTTAGTGAAATCCTCAGGTCCTTTTGAGTTGCTTATATAATTTAAGAAAAAATATTGAAAAAACAGCAGGTTGATAAAAGTTATTTATATTTTTGCAGCACAAATTAAAAAGGGCATAAATTTTCTTGAAATGTCAAAACACATAAAGATTAAACAAGGTTTAAACATAAAACTAAAGGGCGAGGCTGAAAAGTTGTATTCAACTGCTCCTTATCCAGAAGTTTTTGCCATAAAACCAACTGATTTTACTGGCGTTACACCTAAATTGCTTGTAAAGCAAGGAGATGTTGTAAAAGCAGGTTCTCCATTATTTTATGATAAATACAATGAGGCCATGCAGTTTTGTGCACCAATCAGCGGTGAAATCATCGAAATAGTAAGAGGGGAGAAAAGAAAAATCTTGGAAGTAAAAATACTTGCAGATAAGGAAATTGCATATAAGGAATTCAAAATAGCAGATCCTTCAAGTTTAACTCGGGAGGAAATTATTGGAATTCTGCTTGAAAGTGGAACATGGCCTTTTATTAGGCAGCGTCCCTATCATGTAATTGCAAATCCAACTCAAGTACCAAAGGCTATATTTATTTCTGCATTTGACACAAGTCCGCTTGCGCCGGATAATGATTTTATAATCCATAACAATGCGGAGGCTTTTCAAACAGGATTAAATGCTATTGCAAAATTAACTGAGGGTAAAGTTCATTTAAATGTGAGTGCCGATTTAATGCCTTCTAAAGTATTCACAAATTCAAAAGGTGTTCAGGTAAATAAAATTTCAGGTCCTCATCCTGCAGGAAATGTTGGTGTTCAAATTCATCACATTGATCCGGTTAATAAAGGTGAGGTTGTGTGGTATTTATATCCACAGGATGTTTTGATTATAGGGAAATTATTTAACCTGGGCAAACTGGATGCAACTCGTGTTGTAGCCCTTGCCGGATCACAGGTTAAGAACCCAAGATATTTTAAGACAATAGTTGGAAGCTCATTAAAAAATATTCTTTCTGGTAATCTTATAGAAGATAAAAACAGGATTATTAGCGGAAATGTATTTACAGGTACTCAGGTTTTGCCTGATGGTTTTTTAGGTTTTTATGATACGCTAATATCTGTGATACCAGAGGGTGACGAACCACAGTTTCTAGGTTGGTTAATTCCTGGAAGTGAAAAATTTAGTTTCTCCAGAACCTTTACTTCTTGGTTAAGACCAGGTAAAGAGTATGTTCTGAACACAAACCTTAATGGAGAAGAAAGACCTTTTGTTGTAACTGGCGAATATGAAAAAGTGTTTCCTTTTAATATATACCCTATGCTTTTGTTAAAGGCAATTTTAGTAGAGGATGTAGAATTAATGGAGAAACTAGGAATATATGAAGTTGCGGAAGAAGATTTTGCTCTTTGTGAATTTATTTGTCCTTCAAAAATTGATTCCCAAAAAATTATCCGTAAAGGTTTAGATACTATTAAAAAAGAATTCAGTTAATATGAAAGCGCTAAGAAATCTTCTGGATAAAGTAAAACCGAACTTTGAAAAAGGAGGTAAATTCGAAAAATTACTTCCTCTTTTTGACGGTATTGAAACATTTTTATTTGTTCCTGGCCACACAACTCACAGTGGAACACATATTCGTGATGGTATCGATTTAAAAAGGACCATGATTACGGTGGTGTTTGCCCTTATTCCATGTTTGTTGTTTGGAATGTGGAATGTTGGATACCAATATCATTTGGGATCAGGCATTGCTGATGCATCATTTATAGATAATTTTATTTTCGGTGCAATCCGAGTACTTCCTATTATAATAGTTTCTTATGGTGTAGGTTTGGGTATTGAATTTGGTTTTGCTATTGTAAAAAAGCACAGTGTAAATGAAGGATATCTGGTATCGGGTATGTTGATTCCATTGATTCTTCCTGTTGATATTCCTTTATGGATGGTAGCAGTTGCAACAATTTTTGCAGTAGTTATAGGAAAAGAGGTTTTTGGAGGAACAGGGATGAATATTTTAAATGTAGCCCTGGCTGCGAGAGCTTTCTTGTTTTTTGCTTATCCAACAAAAATGTCTGGAAATGATGTTTGGTTTGCTGATGCTGTTTCCGGGGCTACCCCACTTGCTGCTGCAATTGAAGGCGGTGTTGCCGCAATACCCTCAATTGCTGATTCTTTTTGGGGTTATATTCCAGGATCAATTGGTGAGACTTCTGCTGCTGCCTGTTTAATAGGTGCATTTATACTTTTATTTACAGGAGTTGCCAGTTGGAGAATTATGGTTTCTGTTTTTGTGGGAGGATTGGTAATGGGTATGATTTTCAATGTTTTTGCTGTAAATCCTTTAATGGCAGTTCCAGCCATGCATCATATTATGTTAGGTGGTTTTATGTTCGGTCTTGTTTTTATGGCTACTGACCCTGTTACTGCCTCACAAACCAATACGGGTAAATATATTTATGGTTTTTTTATAGGAATTTTCGCCATTATGATCAGAGTTTTTAACCCAGCATTTCCTGAAGGAATGATGCTTGCCATCCTTTTCATGAATGTTATGGCACCACTCATTGATCACTATGTAGTACAGGCAAACATTAACAGAAGACTTAAAAGAATCAGCATAAAAGCTTAATTTAATTATATGAAATAGCCATGCACGAACCGTTCACAAACGCTAATGAATATAACATGGCTATACCAAATGACCTTTAAAAAACAAATTATATAAATATGAAATAGCCATGCACGAATCTTGCACAAACAGCAATGAATATAACATGGCGTCCCGATAAATCGGGATGACATTTAAAAAACAATTATATACATATGAAATAGCCATGCACGAACCGTTCACAAACGCTAATGAATATAACATGGCTATCCCGATAAATCGGGATGACAGTTAAAAATCAAATGCTTTAGCATTCTTGAGTTCCTTAAAGGAAAAATTAAAAACGAATAAATTATATAAATATGAAAAAGATAAACAAAATAGAGATTCGCCACCTTACCATTAAGGATTATGAGGCATTGAAAAAGGTGATGATTGAATCCTATCCAAATTGGCCAGGAGCTCATTGGCAACCCGAACACATTAAAAATTTGATTGATTCATTTCCTGATGGCCAATTGTGTGTTGTAGCTGATGGAAAACTGGTTGGTTCTGCTTTGTCCATAAAGGTTAATTATGCCAATTACAGCAAGGATCATACCTATGCAGATGTTACTGGAAATTATTCCTTTAATACGCATGATTCAGAAGGCAACACTTTATATGGAATTGATGTATTTATTCATCCTGATTACAGAGGAAACAGGTTAGCCAAGAGATTGTACGAAGCCAGAAAAGAGTTTTGTGAAAACGCTAATTTAAAAGGTATTCTTTTTGGTGGGCGTATTCCCAATTACCATAAATACCAGGAAAAATTTACCCCTAAAGAATACATACAAAAGGTAAAGCTCAGAGAAATACATGACCCTACTTTAAGTTTCCAGCTTTCCAATGATTTTCATGTTATTAAATTACTTAAGAATTATATGCCTGAGGATGTTGAATCTGGCAATTACGCAGTTTTGTTGCAATGGGCCAACATTTATTATTCGGCAGAAGAAAAACTCATTAATTTAGAAAAGTCAACGGTACGTTTAGGATTGGTTCAATGGCAAATGCGCTCATTGAACTCTCTTGAAAACCTATTTGAACAAATGGAATTTTTTGTTGATGCGGTATCAAATTACAAAAGCGATTTTATCCTTTTTCCAGAGTATTTTAATGGTGCCCTTATGGCAGATTATAACCATTTAACAGAAGCCGCAGCAATAAGGGAACTGGCAAATTTCACGGAAGCTATTTTGCAGAAATTCAAGCAGCTGGCCATTTCTTACAATACAAATATTATTACCGGAAGTATGCCTGAGGTAGATATTGACGGACATTTACTTAATGTAGGTTTTTTATGCCACCGAAGTGGAAAAGTAGATAAGTATGAGAAACTTCATACAACTCCCGATGAGGTAAAATACTGGGGCCTTTCCAAAGGAAAATCCCTGCGAACATTTGATACCGATTGTGGAAAAGTGGGAGTATTAATTTGTTACGATGTTGAGTTTCCCGAATTGTCAAGGTTACTTGCCCTTGATGGAATGCAAATACTATTCGTACCCTTTTTAACCGATACCCAAAATGGATTTACAAGGGTAAGAACCTGTGCTATGGCCAGGGCTGTGGAGAATGAATGTTATGTTGCCATAGCAGGAAGTGTGGGTAATTTGCCAAAGGTTCATAATATGGATATTCATTATGCACAATCGGCTGTATTTACTCCCTGTGATTTTGCATTTCCTTCCAATGGAATAAAAGCAGAAGCAACTCCAAATTCAGAAATGCTCTTAATTGTTGATGTTGATATCGAACAGCTCAAAGAACTGCACATGTCTGGAAGTGTGAGGAATTTAAAGGATAGAAGGAATGATTTGTATGAGTTGAAATTGAAATTGTAATCTATTTAAAATTGGTTAAAAAGTGTAAGATTTATTTCTTTTAACAGGTCGGAACAGAACATCATTTACTAAATAGCGGACATTATTTTAGTTACTATTTTTTTTATGCTTAATTTTTTATTAGCTTAAATTGCTTCTGATTTATGCCATCATCTAGAGAAATAATATACAGTCCAGGAATGTAATTCTGCATTGGAATTTGAAATTCATTGTGGTTAATTATTTTTTGATAGAGAACCTCACCAAGCAAATTTTGCACCATTACATGTACTTCTGTTTTTTTAGATATTTCCACCATAACATAGTCTTTAGCTGGATTAGGAGATATTATAACAGCTAATGGTTGTGATTGCCCAGCTATATTAGTTAGGGTGTCACTTTTGTTCGGAATTGATATAATATTTGATTTTGACTGATAGGAGTGGTAATAATAATATGGGGAATCCATGGCCACAATTTGAACACGCAAGGAATCATCCATGGTAATTTCATACTCATTAATTGCTATTTCAACTGAATCAAGTACCTGAAAAGATAAGCCGGGTTTAGCAGTACTGATAAAATAATGTGTAAAATTTCTTTTGCCTTCATAATGGTTCCATTCTAGTTTTATTTTGTCTTCCTCAATTTTGCTTTTCAAATGAATGGTGCTGTAAATATGAGACTCAGGGGATTCTTGTCCGCAGCTATCCACTGCAACGAGTTTATATCTATCAGATTTTTTCGAAGGCACTGAAAAAGAATCTGAATATTGAAACAAATAATACCCGTTTCTTGGAACAGAATCTATTTGATGGAAAACTCCTTGTTCTGTTTCTTTCAATACTTTAAAATAAGTTATATGTGGCAACGAATTACTGGATTCAATTCTATTTAAATTATTTTCGACTGTTGCAAAATGAATTTCGACACTATCAGGAGCAGGCACTCTGGTAGTTTTCACACTTTTGGAAGTGGCAATACAACCCGAAAACTCTTTAACTTTAACATAAAAAATGCTGTTGAGAGATGTGGTGATTTTCTGTGAATTTTCTCCATTATTCCATAAATATTCTGAAAAACCAGGACCGGCATCAAGGGAAACTTGTTCACAAAAAAAATGGGATTTGTCATAAATATCGTATCCTGCATTTACATTTATTACAGGGGGTGTACAGCTTATGTCAATTATTTTAACAAGGAATTCAGGATAATCTGATTTATGTAAAACATGTTCTCCCAATAAAACACTGTCACCGCTAATATTTCCTGATGCATAAATACTTCCATTTGATGTTTGAACAATATTTTGAAAAGCTCCATTGTATAATCTAAGCTCACCTTTTATTTTAAGTTCTTGATCTAATTTTTTTATTACCCAATGCCCGGGATCAGATGCTGGACCATAAGGAATACATGCTTCTCTGCCTATTAAAAAAATATCATCGTTTGCATCTAATAGATAATCCGTGTACCAGCCGCAATTAGTTCCATGTGCTATAATATTTTCACCTATTTTGAAATCTGACTGAACTATTGATCCCCAACCACCGTATTTCCCCCTGGTATAAGTTAAATGAAACAGATTAAACTTTGAATCAGCCGATAATCTATGACTTTGCCAACCATAGTAAGAATCAGGACCATGCTTACGCTCATTCCATAAGATGTTTAGATTTTCATCCAACCTTGCCAGGTATCTTCCTTTTTGTTGAATTTCTGGGGTAGGATCATCTACCCAATGCTTACCCTCCCTGTCATATAACGCAAAAAGATTTCCATTTTTTGAAATGATTTCAATTCCGGAATTATTAAACCTGTAATAATCATTGGTATCGGGTAAAAAATTATACGTTTTCGAATTAATAAGATTTCCCTCAGAAGTGAATTTCCCAAAGAAAAGAGACCTTTCTTCTAAGTTACCAATACTAAGATCATTTATAAAAGTATTTCCAAAGACAGAACCTGTTAATAAAAACTGGTATTTGGAATTATAAAAGCAAATAGCATTAATAATGATATTTTCAGAAGAACTAATCTTTTTAATCCAGATTAGCCTACCCTCTAAATCCATTTTGCCATACATTCCATCATAGTTCCCATCTGAAGTTAATGTTATTCCATCTATTACATGGTTTCCGCTAAAGGTTCCTGAAAAATAAAAATGTTCATTGTTATCATAAATTAATTTAGTTACATGAAACGATTTTTTCCATCTCTTTAAAAAAACCAGATTTCCTTGGGCGGAATATTTTGTCAAAAAAGAGCCAATTGTATCAGAAGGAGTAGGATTGTAACTATCGTAAACACTGTAAAAATTCCATACTCCTCCATGCTCATAAATATTTCCATATTTATCGCTCAATAAAGCTTTTGGGGAACATCTTTCTGGTAAATGTCTTTTTTTTGCCCACTCTATGTGTTGTGAATAGGATGTTGTGGAAAAAAGCAGTAGCAAAAGAAAAAAACATATCCTCATTATTCAAACTTTCAAAAAACTAAATCCATTATCATTCCTAAATGATTGTGAGGAAAAGAATCTAAAAGATTGATTTTATTTTGAGGATAATGGATGCTAAAATGTGAAATTATAACCACATTTTAAATGATTTAGGATTTACCGAAACCCATTTAATTTTTAATTATTGATAGATTACTAAAATGGGTAAATGGACTTTAAAAATGGCTTAAGAAAAATGACTAAAGAGAAAGCACAAGGAATTTCTTTTGCTGTTTCCGCACTGGAAACTTTACATCCATAATGTATTGTATTATTACATTTGTGATTAAACAAGAGGAGCTGTGTGAAGGGAGACTTTCAAGTATGGTTATGTGAGAACGCAAGGGTGAGATTCCATTGGTGACTCGATTGGCAGATAATTTTAATTATTTCTGTCCTGCTATAATTTAGTAGCAAAATTTCTTTCGCTCAATAAATAAATACGTAGCTCGTGGAGATTCTCTTTCTACATGGCCATCTATCCAATCTCTATGTTTAGGATTGTTTAGTAGATTTGAAAATTCAGAAATTTAATAATTTTTGACATCTTCATCTGCATTATTCATTTCTTCCCATTTGGATTCACTATTTTCCAAAACATAAATAATGTCTTCAAAATCTTGGCTTGTTCGCTTCCATCATTTTCACCACGACTTTTAAAGGCTTCAAATTTAGTGGCTACCAAATAGGGAGCACTAAGGATTTTCACTGTACCTTTTCTGCATACCCGCAGGTGGGGCTGGTTTGCAGCGTTTATGTCCACCGGCACGAAAGGTAATAGAAAGCAATGACTTTTCAAAATGCACCAAGCACCCCACTTGAGTGTAGCAGTGTTATCCAGTTTTTAATTCTTCTCATTACAGAATTTTAAGTGTGAAAGTCTCGTAAAATTTAATCTGTTTCGTGACTTAATGGATTTTTCGTTTTTATCAATTGTCCATTTATTGTGAATTGCAAAATCTGAATTATAGTTTTTTAAAATAATTGTATTGTTCTTCGAAATCCAATTGCCATTAATATCCACCTTTTTATTTGGGTTGGAATTGTTAAGGTAATGGAAAGTAAAATCTTCATTGATTGTTAGTTTAATATATTCAGAAGATTCAGAATTATTACAATTACAAACACCATAAATTCCTGTTTTAAAATTTAATTTTTTGGAAGGCGGTTTTGTTTTAAATGACATTACTGTCAGAGCAACTAATATTGTTAAAAGTAGGTTCATCTTTTTCATAGTATTAAGTTTTAAAGTTAATGAGATAAAAATAACAAATAAATTCATTCTGTAGCATATCTCTTTTGCTGTTCTGTCTCAAAATTGGCTATAACATCTTTCATTAATTGTGTGAGTAACTGCACGATTAAATCCTTCAGGATACCAAATTTTTCTGAACCCGATTGAAGGATCATTTGTTGGCATTAAATCCACAGTAATTCCTTGTATCCGATATCGGCACACCACACCCGACTCAATATCATGAGAAAAACCTATATCCCTCAGTTTATCTTCAAGATCAATTCTATCTTGATAGTTCAATATTTCTATTATTACATCCACATCATCGGTAGGTCTAACTTCGAGCACTGATCTGTCAGGATATAGAGATATAGTGGCTCATCCAACGAAAACCACTTTTTCTTTTATATTCTAGTGCATTGGCAACAGCTATAATTCTAATTATATTAATGTGATGGCTCATCTAAAATAATTTTTTTAATTCATTAATAGCATATATTATTTCTCTAACTTTTCCTACTCGAATAACATCGACTAAAGCTAGTAATTTATAAAATTCTTGATCCTCAATTACTGCCTGAACTTGTTTTGCATAAAATGGTTCAATCATTAATCCCATTACTTTCCCTGTATTATCTGGCCAGGCATAATTCATTTCACTAATGAATTTTTTTTTCATGTATGGGTGAGATTGTGCTGTTAGGATCCCTCTTACCATCGAGCCTGGTTGTTGGGGAAAGACATACTTAACCGCATGCTCGAAAAATTCCATTAGATTCTGCCTATTAATTTTCTTCTAGTTATAATTAATAAGACTTGCCAATTGACTTCTATTTAATGATTCGGAAATTTCAGAAATACTTATCCTTAATGAACTGGAAAGCCCTACCAGTTACCAAGGCTTACTCAATAGATACAATTTTCAATAGAATTGCGATATCCTGTGTACGCATACCATTATGTTTTCTCATGAGGCAAATATATATAGATATTTCGCAAATCGCGAAACGAGGAATTTTTGCAAAAGTTAAACAATTACTGAGTGAAAGAAAATGTAGATTGGGTAGAAAACTAAAAACAGATGAAGAGATAAAAATTACCCACTAATCGAGTAAACGGCCCTGCCAAAACCTGATTACTGGCGCATAGAAACCGAATCTATTCCAATTTATATCATCCCAAAAGGTGATTTTAAAAAGGAATATTAAATCTCAATCCCCATTTTTTTCATGAGCACCGAAGCATTCAAGCTCTTACAAATTCCAGTATGCAACTTATAATCGAAGAAAAGCCTCTCCCCTTCTATTTGCACATCAAAACTGTAGTTTTCCACATGGTTTGGGAGTTCTTCTTGGAGCTTGCCTAATTCCAGGTCATGAGTGGCGATAATTCCCGTTCCATTGTATTTGATCATTTGCTTTATCAATGCTTTTGATCCAATATGCCTGTCATTTGAATTTGTTCCTCTTAATATTTCATCCAGTAAAAAGAACACATTTTCTCCGTTTTTAACTGCGGTGATAATATCCTGTAATCTCTTTAATTCTGCATAAAAAGAAGAAGCATTTTCTTCCAGGGAATCAATAATACGCATGCTGGTAAAGGGAGTAACAATTACTAATTTAAAAGATTTAGCACAAACCGGGGCTCCTGCATTGGCAAGTACCATATTTACACCAACGGTTCGTAAATAAGTGCTTTTTCCTGCCATGTTTGATCCGGTAATAAGCATTACTTTAGCTTCACCTTCTATATCAATGTCGTTTGTAACACGATCCTTAGGCTTAATTAGCGGGTGGCCTGCATCTTTTGCTTTTAGCACAAACCCTTCATTTACAACTTCCGGGAATATCCAATGGGGATGATTAAAGTAAGTGTTTGCAAAACAGGATAAGGCTTCAAACTCTGCCATTGCATCAAACCACTTAATAACCTTATCTCTGTTTTTTTCTCGCCAGTTTTCCATTTTTCTAATCCAATGTATATCCCAAAAGGTGATAAGATTTATTGGAAAGAAAACCATGTGTAAACGAAAATCCAGGTACTTTACGATGGTAGAAAGTGTTTCTAAATTTTCAGATGCTTTAGCTCCATCTAGTATAAAATTATCCCTAAGTGCAGTTAACCTTTCTGTTTTAAAAGTATTTGATTCTATTGCCGAAATCAAGGCAACATGCAATTTTAACAGATCTACTTTTTTTGAAATGTGTTGGTAACTTTCATTAATTTTATCGTAATTCAAATAAATTATTACTCCATGAATTAATACTGCCAAATATGCATAGCCCTGAGGCATACCCATAAAAGCTGCAACAATTAAAGCGATTGTAATAAATGGAAATAAAATAGAAAAAACAGTTAAAACCTTCTTTTTTAAAAAATAGGCGGGTTCATTAAGCCAGTTTACAATACTTTGTCTTTCACCAGGGTTGCCTTCAAAGGATTGACCAGAAACTTGAAAATCCTGTCTCCAATCAATCATTTCCTTTAATTCGTTTACTGCATTCTGGCGAAGGTAAATCACCTTTTCTTCTGCTGGCTTTATGAGCATTGAAGCTAGTAAATTGCTTCCAGAATTACTGGTTGTACGGTTAATAAACTGAAACAAGGAAGCATTACCAAAAATATCAAGATCAGATGTATAAGGGTGAGAATGGTCAATATAGCCACTTCCATCATTATAAATCTTATAATCACCACTCAAACTCCTTAACTCATTTTCATTGATTATCTTAAGCCTGTTAAAATTATTCTTCTTGGTATTTATTTTTGCATCTAATTTAGTAATGAATGCGAAAACCATAAGAAAAACAATAAGCGCAACAAAAGAAAGGCCTACTGCAATGCTAAAAGCAAAATAAAAGCCAACAGCACCGGCTAAAAAGATCAAAAGCCTATATAAAGGAAACTTTGCTGCTTGTTTAGCAAAAAAGACCTCCTGTTGAGTGAATTTTTCAATCCTCTCTTTATAAAACTGTTCTAAATTCATCTGGTACTTTACTTTTTTATTAAAATGATCAAAATAGAAATAATAAGCTCATAAAGTTTAAGCTATACTAGAAGTTTAAATTGAGTGACCAAAAAGATCATAATCTTCAGCCGATGTAATTTTGATGTTGGCAAAATCACCAATTCTTAAATATTCATCTTCTTTTACTGAAACAAGAACTTCATTGTCAACCTCCGGGGAATCAAATTCAGTTCTACCAACAAAATATTCACCTTCTTTGCGGTCAATTAAAACCTTAAAAGTTTTTCCAATTTTAGCCTTGTTAAGTTCCAAAGAAATATTTTGCTGCACCTCCATAACTGCCTCTGCCCTTTGTTGTTTAACTTCCTGAGGAACATCATCATTTAATTTAAAGGCATGGGTATTTTCTTCATGAGAATAAGTAAAAATACCCAACCTGTCAAACCTTGATTGTTCAACCCAATGCAACATTTCTTCGAAATCTTTTTCTGTTTCACCCGGATAACCCGCAATAAGTGTAGTACGCAGTGCTATATCGGGAACTTTATTTCTTATTGCATCTACTATATCAATGGTTTTTTGTTTTGTTGTACCTCTTCGCATGGATTTAAGCATATTATCAGAAATATGCTGCAAGGGCATGTCAAGGTAATTACAAACATTTTTTCTGTTTTTCATCACATCCATAACATCCATAGGGAAGCCTGCAGGAAATGCATAATGCAACCTGATCCATTCAATACCCTGTACATCCGCTAATTTATCCAGCAGTTCAGCCAGATTTCGTTTTTTATATAAATCCAAACCGTAATATGTAAGGTCCTGAGCTATCAAAATAAGCTCTTTAGTACCATTAGCAGCTAATTTTTGTGCACTTGATACCAATTGTTCAACAGGAGTAGAAATATGCTTTCCTCTCATTAAGGGAATAGCACAAAAAGAACAAGGACGGTCACATCCTTCTGCAATTTTAAAATAAGCATAATGCAAGGGAGTTGTAATTAACCTCTCCCCTACCAATTCATGTTTATAATCTGCTTTGAGGGTTTTTAAAAGCCGGGGCAATTCCCTTGTTCCAAAAAAAGCATCCACCTGTGGAATTTCTTTTTCCAGTTCAGTTCTATATCTCTCGGATAAACATCCTGTAACATATACTTTATTAACCAGTCCTGCATCTTTTGCCTGGGCGTAGCGAAGAATTGTATCAATTGATTCTTGCTTTGCATTGTCAATGAATCCGCAGGTATTAATTATGACTATTCCAGCATCATCCTTTGTGGACTCATGTTCTACTTCAATATTGTTTGCCTTTAATTGTCCCATCAAAACTTCTGAATCAAATATATTTTTGGAACAACCCAGGGTAACAACGTTTACTTTATTTTTTTTAAGTGTTTTAGTCTTCATTGTATGGTATGGTAATTTGACAGATTGTCAAACTGCCTGATAATTGAATTTATAAGAAAATTTAGAATATTATTTAGCAGAGAATAGCGAATCAACAAATTCAGTTTTATTGAAAACCTGTAGATCTTCCATTTTCTCACCTACTCCAATATATTTAACGGGAATTTTGAATTCATCTGATATGCCAATTACCACCCCACCTTTAGCAGTACCGTCTAGTTTTGTAAGGGCCAGGGCATTAACTTCGGTAGTTGCCATAAACTGCCTGCATTGCTCAATGGCGTTTTGTCCTGTAGAGGCATCCAATACTAATAGAATTTCATGTGGAGCACCAGGAATTACTTTTTGCATAACTTTCTTGATTTTAGAAAGTTCATTCATCAGGTTTATTTTATTGTGTAGTCGTCCGGCAGTATCAATAATTGCAACATCCGCGTTTTTGGAAACAGCAGAACTTAAAGTATCAAAAGCAACCGATGCAGGATCGGCACCCATTCCTTGCGAAATAATTGGAACACCTGTTCTTTCAGACCAAATTGTTAATTGATCAACTGCAGCAGCGCGGAAAGTATCAGCAGCACCAAGAATAACGCTTTTACCGGATTTTTTAAACTGATAGGCAAGTTTTCCAATTGTAGTTGTTTTTCCAACACCATTTACACCAACCACCATAATAACATAAGGAGAACCGGTTTTTGGAAGAACAAATTCAGTTAAACTTTGTGCGTTGTTTTCCTCCAGCAATGCTGAAACTTCTTCTTTTAGAATAGTATTTAATTCAGAAATACTTACATATTTATCCTTGGCAACACGGGCTTCTATTCTTTTAATTATTTTTAATGTGGTATTTACACCTACATCAGAAGAAATAAGGACTTCTTCAAGTTTATCTAAAACTTCATCATCAACTTTAGATTTTCCTACAACAGCTTTTGAAAGTTTTGAAAAAACATTCTCCTTTGTTTTGGCCAGTCCGCTTTCCAGACTATCCTTCTTTTCTTTAGAGAAAAAATCAAATAAACTCATATCTAATTAAATTTTAACAGCATTAAAATTCTTTATATCATTCTTATTAACTATTGTATCATTTATAGGTCAATATCAAAAGTGTAAATTTCAATAGCGATTCATAAAAATACGAAAAAGCTTCCTCCTTACGAAGAAAGCTTTTCCATTAATTTATAAGCACTGAATATTACTTTGCGAGAAAATCCTTAATATGATCGTTGTGCACAATTTCTTCTTTGAAAGCATATGCACCCGTTTCAGCGGATTTTGTCATTTTAATCACTTTTGTAAATTGATTTCCTTTTCCGGATTTCAATGTAGCAACGGTTTTCTTAGCCATTTTGAAAAATATTTTGAATAACGCAGTAGCACGCTATTCAGGTTAATTATTTAATTTCTTTATGAACAGTCATTTTCTTAAGAATTGGATTGTATTTTTTAATCTCAATTCTCTCAGGTGTGTTCTTTTTGTTTTTAGTGGTTATATACCTGGAAGTTCCCGGAGCACTAGTTGTTTTATGTTCGGTACATTCTAAAATTACCTGAACTCTATTACCTTTTTTTGCCATTTTTTTTAAATATTCTTTTATTTTAAGGGCTGCAAATGTAAAAATTTAAATTTTAATTTCCTATTATGAATTAACGAAATTTATTGATTTTTCATATACCTGTGCTTCATTTTATTGTTTTTAAAGTAAAAACATTCACTTGTTCTATTAAAAGAACATGCTCGATTATTCAAATCCTTTAAAATCAATTTGCGCTTTTTGGTAATCTTCAGGAATTCCAATGTCAATAAAATAGCCACTTCCTGTATATCCTATTATTGTAAGATTCTTTAAATTTGGTTCAAAAAAATCTTTTTCCAATGAAAATTTTTCTGGCAAATCAAATGCATTGAATTTTTTTCTGCGAAAAATATATACTCCCCCGTTAATCAGACCTTGGGTGTTTTCCCCTGTTTTTTCCTGGAATGCTATAACCCTTTTTTGATCATTAATTTTAACAGTACCGTACCTTGAAGTGTTAATCATGTTTCTTAAACATAAGCTGATATCAGCATTTTCCAATTGGTGGAAGTTGTAAAATTCATTTAAATCAAGTTCCAGGAAAGTATCTCCATTTAAAATCAACACATTTTCTGTGGTGCATTTTTCTATAGCCTTTTTCAGCCCCCCCCCTGTTCCTAATGGTTCTTCCTCCTTAGCATATACTATTGTTATATTTTCAAAGTAGGTTCCAAAATATTCAACTATAGCTTCAGATTTATATCCTACAGAAAAAATAATTTTTTGAATGCCGAATTTCAATAAATACCTTACAAGGTATTCCAGAAATGGTTTTCCATTAACAGGCGCCATCGGTTTTGGAACATCACTCACAACCGATTGAAGTCTTGTACCCAGCCCTCCTGCTAAAATTATGGCTTCTTTAATCATTCTTTTTATTGAAACAACTCATTTTCAATTATTTCACAAAGAATGTGGCCAATAAGTATATGCGATTCCTGAATTCTAGGAGTATCATTTGATGGAACTTTAATGAGATATTTACATAGTCCATTCATTTTACCTCCTGTTTCTCCCGTTAACCCAACAGTAACCAATCCTTTTGCGTTGGCAGTTTCAAGGGCCTTTAGTATATTAGGTGAATTTCCGGATGTTGAAATTCCAATTAAAATATCCCCTTGCTTTGCTGCAGCTTTCACCATTCTTGAATATACTTCATCAAAGGAATAATCATTTGCAACAGCAGTTAGATAGGAAGCATTTACATGAAGAGCTTCAGCATTTAAAGGCTCACGGTCTTTGTAAAACCTTCCGGATAATTCAGCTGAAATATGCTGGGCATCGGCAGCAGAACCACCATTTCCACAAAAAAGTGCTTTCCCACCACCTTGAAAAACCCTAACCAGCTCATGGGCAACGTCCTGTATTATTTTAATCGTGTTTTCATTTTCAAGCAGCCTTACTTTTACATCAATTGAGGCTTGAATTCTGCTTTTAATAAGTGTTATATTGTCCATGTAGATAATCCTTCTTTTGTAAATGTATAGCGTTTAACACTGCCACCAAATTTTTCAATAACTTTTATTACGTTGTATCGGGTTGTTCCAGGACAATAAAATATCATAAAACCACCACCACCTGCACCTGAAATTTTTCCACCAGTTGCACCAGCTTGAATTGCTGATTGGTAAATTTCATCAATCAGTGGATTAGTTATTCCTCCAGCCATTTGTTTTTTGTGTTTCCATCCAAAGTCCAGGATTTCTCCTATTTGATGTATCTGCCCGCGTAAAAGAGCCTCTTTCATCCTTACAGACTGCTCTCGTAAATTATGCATTGCATTGATTGAACTTTGGTTTTTATCGTTTACATTCTTTGACTGCTGTTCAATAATTTTGCTTGAAAAACGGCTGGTTTGAGTATAAAATAAAACCAGGTTATGCTCCAGTTCACTTAAATATTGTTCTTTGATTCGAAGCGGGTTTACAATAACTTTATCATCTTTAGAAAACTCCATAAAATTGACGCCTCCAAATGTCGCAGCATATTGATCTTGTCTTCCGCCTGCCATTTTACAATCAACTCGTTCAATTTCATAAGCCAAATGAGCAATATCATATTCCCCCAGGGGTAATTTAAGCCATTCTGCAAAAGCGCCTAAAATTGCTACGACCAAAGTAGATGAAGTACCAAGGCCAGAACCAGCAGGGGCATCAACAAAAGTACTGAGTTTAAAAGACAAGGGTTTTTTGGTAAAATCCTTAACAACGCGGTTATACACGCATTTTAAAAGATCAAGGTTCCCATTTAAAGTCAATTCCATAGCAGAATCGAGTTTTTCAAATTCATTTCTGTCGGCTACATTAAATATGATTTCACCTGTATCTAAAGGTTCAATTGTGGCATAAGCATATAAACTAACTGTGGCATTGAGGATTGCGCCTCCAAATAAATCACAGTAAGGGCTAACATCAGTTCCACCACCTGCTAAACCAATTCTTAAAGGAGCTTTACTTCTAATAATCATAGGGAAAAATCTGCGTTAAAAATACAGCTTTTTATCATTTTATTCAGACTTATTTCGAAGATATCTCAGAAATCACAGCTTCAATGTTTCTTACCATTTTATCCCAGGTGAATTTTTGCTTTTCAACTTGTATTCCATGGCTAAATTTTTGCTGATAATCCCCATCAAAAAATTGAATAATAGCATCAGAAATTGCTCGAGGATCAACAGGAACTACAAAACCAACTTTTCCATCAGGTACAAGTTCGGGAAGACCACCAACATTGGTTACTATCATTGGTTTTTCAAAATGATACGCAATTTGTGTAACACCACTTTGTGTTGCATGTTTATAGGGTTGTACAACAAGATCAGAGGCACAAAAATAATCAACCACTTTTTCGTCAGGAATAAAATCGGTTTTTAATATCACCTGATTCTTTATTCCAAGCTCCTCAATTAATTGCAAATAGGGCGTTTTATCTGAATAAAATTCTCCGGCAACAATTAGTTTTAGTTTTTTGTCCTTCATCCTTGAATCAGAAAATGCATTCAATAGCAAATCCAAGCCTTTGTAATCCCTGATAAAACCAAAAAACAACAGATAATTGTATTCATCACTTATTCCTAATCTTGCACATGCTTCATTTTTTGAAATGGCAGCCCCAAAATTATCAAAAAGAGGATGAGGGGAAATTTTTCTTGGCTTTGCTTTATCAAAAAAGTCAAGGTCTTTCAAAACAGAATCAGACATAGCAATAAATGCATCAACAGGTTTTAAAAAATAAGCAGTTAACTGCTTATCTCCCGGTCGGCTTTCATGGGGTATAACATTATCTAAAATGCAGGCAATTTTAGTTTTATTGTTCCTTTTTGCAATTCTTGCAATTGTTCCGAAACAAGGTCCCATAAAAGGGAGCCAGAATTTAAAAATTAAAATTTCAGGTTTTTCTTTTCTGATCCTGTTTCCAATTTTTATCCAATTTAAGGGATTAACACTGTTAACCAGCCTGGAAATTTTTAAATCATCAGGTGAAGGGGAATCCGAAAATTGTGTTTTTCCAGGAAACAGAAATCCTGGGTATTGGATAGTAAAAGTATAAATTTCAGCCTTGTATCCTAGGTTCTGGAATTCTCTAATCAACCTTTCATTGAAAACAGCAAGTCCTCCCCGGAAAGGATGGGCCGAACCAACCAAAATTACCTTTTTCACGCTTACAGGTTTGTCTTTTTTGTAATTAAATAAGTGTTTCTTGTAGGCGAATTTCTTGAAATAAGCTCGCCAAGAAACCCAGCCAAAAACAGTTGAGTTCCAAGAATAATAGAGGTTAGAGCAATGTAGAATAAGGGCCTTTGGGTTATTAAAGCTGCGGGAATATTATTGGCAACAAAATAAAGTTTTTGCCCCCCAAGCCAAAGTGTTATAAAAAAACCAGCCAAAAATATTAATGTGCCTAAAAAACCGAAAAAATGCATTGGTTTTTTACCGAATCTAGAAACAAACATTATGGAAATTAAATCTAAAAATCCATTAATGAACCTTTCCATTCCAAACTTTGTGACTCCATACTTACGCTCCTGGTGTGCCACTTCTTTTTCTGTAATATTAGAGAAGCCATTCCATTTAGCAATAACAGGTATATAGCGGTGCATTTCACCATAAACTTCAATGCTTTTTACAACTTCCTTTTTATAGGCTTTAAGACCGCAATTAAAATCATGCAAATTAATTCCGGACATTTTACGCGTTGCCCAATTGAAAAGCTTAGTAGGAACAGTCTTGGTGAAAGGATCGTATCTTTTCTTTTTCCAGCCGGAAACCAGGTCATAGCTTTCATTTTTTATCATGAAATAAAGCTGGGGAATTTCATCGGGGCTATCTTGAAGGTCAGCGTCCATTGTAATAACTACTTCTCCACAAGCAGCTTCAAATCCAATATTAAGTGCTGCAGATTTCCCGTAATTCCTCCTGAATTTTATTCCTTTAATGTCAGGATTTTGTGCAGATAACTCTTCAATTTGTTTCCAGGATGTATCCTTGCTACCATCATCAATTAAAATTATTTCATAGGAAAATTCATTTTCTTCCATTATTCTTTTAATCCACTGGGTAAGTTCAAAAAGGGATTCCTGCTCATTATAAAGCGGAATTACAACAGAAATATCTTTATTAATCATTCGAGTCTTCTTCAAAAGGTGATTTGCTATGCTTTAGGAAAGCAGCAGCAAGGAGTGAAATTATGATACCCCAAAAAAGTTTATTGGTAAATTCGGAAAATGAAAGTGATGAAATTGTAATCGCCTCAAGCTGTTCAATCATTTTATCATACAACTCTTCACTGAAAATCTGTGGCATTTGATCAGATGCTTGTTGCATTGCTTCCAATGACTCGGACCTTGTCATTTCAACAATTCCCGGATCTACTACTGTTCCGAAAATATAAACAAGTAAACCAAATAGGGAAGCAAAAATAAAAGTAATCATAAAGCCCATACCAAATGCCTGGCCATAGGTTATGAACCCTTCAAGGTTTTGATCCCGATGTTTTTTTATTCCAAGAATAATAAAAACAATAGGAACCCAAGCACCTACCCAGCTGTAACTGCCCAATGGGTTGTATCCTAACATATAGATAATCAGGAAAATTGAGAATGCAACTACTCCCGCAATACTACCATAATTTAAAGGTGTTTTAATATTCTCCATTTATTTCACGTTATATTAAAGTGCAAAATTATAAAAATGATATAATTTGTGTATTCAAATGTTATTTTCTATTTTTGCACTGGGTAAGTCTTATACGACCAGCTCCTGTGAACTCCCCCAGGTCCGGAAGGAAGCAAGGGTAAGCAGTTGTAGCGGTGCGATATAAGTAGCTTACCCATTTTTTTTGCCTTTATTTTTGTTTTTATTAGCCATTTCTCTGATAGTAATACATCGAAATGGCTTTTTTATTTTTCCACACATTATCTAATCATTAATTTTTGGGCCTGCTTTACTTCTCCCTGTTGTAAAATAAGCAAATACGCTCCTGAACTGATTTCCTGGGTATTTATAAAATAATTACTGTTGCCACGCGTAAATTCTCCTTCGAAAATTGTTGCAATTTCTCTTCCGGCAATATCAAAAAGTTTGATGCTTCCCTTTACAGAACTTAGAGTTTGAACAGGAATGCAAGTAATTCCTTTGGAAGGATTAGGATATGCATTTTTAAAATCAACTGCACTTGTCATTTCTTCGATATTTAAGGGCTGATATACTTCAAAAGTATAGTATCCTGTTGGTGCTGTTATTGGCCTAACCTGCTGTTTGCCGGTTACAGCCTGCGCTTGAATATAATAATGAATTATTGTTCCATCAATTTGAGCAGGAATATTAGCGGTCCAGTTATCCGTTAATGGATTAAGCAAAGTCATTGAAACTGAAACAAAGGCTTGTGAAATATCGGTTCTATAATACATAGTAGCAGCAGAAATACCGCTTTTGTGCATTATTTTGGCTTCCACACTATAATCTATAGTAGAATTAGTTGTATTTGGCAGAGCCTGGTGCTTTATTAAAAGTGGATGAGTAACTCCTATAGAATGTGTAATACAATGCAATGAACCACTTGCTGAAATAGTGCTTTTGGTATTTATCCCAACTACATTATAACCGGGCATAGCTTCTTGCATAATACGAATTGCAATGGTATCATGGTATGAAGGAGTTGTAGCATTTACAGGATAGGTAGGCATTAAGATTGTTTTATTTACAATGCTATTGTTTGCATAGGTATAGTAGTAGCTGTTAGGAGGATAATCATATCCGGGTTCAGGAGGCATTGGAATTCTTATAATTTTAAAGGGTGTGCCAAAAACTGAATTGTGGTTACTTAAAACATATTGAAGGTTAGCTTCAATTTGAGGCCCATCTGCAACTCCTGCAGGATATTCTCCAATTAAAAGTGTTTCTTCATCCAATAACTTCATGTGCATATCAATATGATGTATACCATCATAAGGAAGGGTATTCATTTTTATATAATTACCAGTGCCCATAAAGTTGTTCATAATCTGTCCTATTTCGGTGGAACTCTGGGTTGGATTTTCATCAAGTACCAGATTGGAAGAAAAATCATTTCCAAACCCATCAGTCATATAATTGCCGCCCACATTAATTAAATTGTTAATTCCACCCGATGTTTCATATAAGGGGATATTCATGTAATTGGCAATGGATCGTGCCAAAGTATCATCTTTGGGGCGTGGACGGTTATAAATCCAATCAACCAAAACAAGAGAATCTACATTATTTGTATAGACTGAATTTGCCATATAATCCCTAATCCAAACAGAATTAAAAGGAGCTATAAGAAAACTTAAATTAGTGAGAGCAACACCATTTGAGGTGAGGTTACTTTTCACGGTATTTGAATCACTGCAAACAATAATAACAGGTGTTTCATTTTGCACAGCCTTAATTATTTCTCTATGAACAGGCAAATAACTTGTCCATACAATAACCAATGCTTGAACTTCTTCCCATTCTGACATTGTTCTAATTGCCGATCCGGTTGGAGGTGTAGTTATAACAGTGGAGGACCTTTGGTTATTCCTGTTTTCAAGATATTCTTTCATTTTCTCCTTTTCTCCAGGAGCAAACCCTTTTGGAAGAAAGGTTTGATCAATTTTCTGAGCTATTGAAAAACTGCAAATAAAAAGCATTGCTACAACTGCAAAAAGTTGTTTTAAAAAAGTAGAAGTATAATTCATAATTTTTTGTTTTTGGATTAAGTGTTGTAATATATTGAGTTTTTTCATCAAATAAAAAAAAACTTACAAGTCAGATTAAATTGCTAATCCCGATTAGGGTGGTTATTTTTGCGTGAAAATTAATCTAAAAAGAAAACATGAAATTTTTTATTGACACAGCAAACCTCGATCAGATAAGGGAAGCACAGGATCTTGGAGTTCTTGATGGTGTAACCACTAATCCTTCATTAATGGCCAAAGAAGGAATAAAAGGCCATGATAATGTTATAAAACATTATATTGACATCTGCAATATTGTTGACGGTGATGTTAGTGCTGAAGTAATTGCTACAGATTTTGAAACCATTGTGAAAGAAGGTGAATTTCTTGCATCGCTTCACCCACAAATTGTTGTAAAGGTACCTATGATAAAGGATGGTATTAAAGCTATCAAACATTTTTCCGATAAAGGAATAAAGACAAACTGCACACTTGTTTTTTCAGCCGGCCAGGCATTATTGGCGGCAAAAGCAGGTGCTACCTATGTTTCTCCTTTCATTGGCAGATTAGATGATATTGCTACGGACGGTTTGGATTTAATTGACCAGATAGTTACTATTTATCAAAACTACGGGTATGAAACACAAGTGCTTGCTGCTTCTGTTAGACACACAATGCATTTGGTGAAATGTGCTGAAATAGGCGCTGATGTTGTAACTTGTCCTTTAAATGTAATTACCGATTTACTTAAGCACCCATTAACAACAATTGGTTTGGATACTTTTCTTTCTGATCATAAAAAGAGTAATGCATAAATGTTAAATAGTACAATGCTTCTGAAGTGCATAGTTAATTGCACTTTAGAAGTTTTACGAATGCAATTCAAAAAAACGAATATCTCAAATTAATATGCTTTTAAAAATCCATCCTGATAATCCTGCACCAAGACACATTAAAATGGTTGTAGACTGTATTAAAAGCGGTGGAGTTATTATTTACCCCACTGATACTGTGTATGGATTTGCCTGCGATATGAATAATATGAAAGCGGCAGAGCGTATTTGTAAGATAAAAGGCCTGAAACCGGAAAAAGCGAATTTTTCATTTATTTTTTATGATCTAAGCCATCTTTCTGATTATACCATGCAAATTGATAACATTACTTTTAAGTTGTTAAAAAAAGTTCTTCCAGGGCCATTTACCTTTATTCTTAATGCAAATAATAAAGTTCCAAAATTGTTTAAAAGCAAGAAAAAGACAATTGGTATACGTATTCCTGATAATAAAATCCCGGGAGAGATTGTGAAAGAACTCAATAATCCTATTATCTCAACTTCAGTTTACGATCCGGATGAAATTATTGAATATACCACGGATCCCGAGCTTATTTATGAAAGGTATAAAAATCAGGTAGATATGGTGATTGATGGGGGATATGGGCACAATGTAGCATCAACAATTGTAGATTGCACTGAAGGGGAACCTGTTATTCTAAGACAGGGAATAGGAGAATTGTAATTGCTCTTTTTTTAACCGGAGTTCGATTTTTATTCTCTCCTTCTAAAAGCGTTTTTAAACTAATTCAACATATTTATACTCTTCCTGAACACCAGGAACGTTAGATAATTCAGTTCTTGAGGTAATAAGCCTGCTTACAGTATGCGCTTTCATGAGCTTAGCATCAAAAGGAATACAGAATGCCATTACATCTTCTTGGGAAATGTTGGGATTTAACCAGTCCGATTCGAGATGTTCGGGTAATATAACAGGCATTCTTTGTTTTGTATTGTGAATTTTAGTCAGTAAAGGATTGGCCTGGGTTGTTAATATTGAAAAAGTCTTTATTAATTCACCCGTTTCTTTATCAAGCCATTCTTCCCATATTCCAGCAAAAGAAAAAAAATCGTCTTGTTCAGGATAAATAAAAAAGGGATATTTTTTATTGTTCAGGGTTTGCCATTCAAAAAAACCTGTTGAGGGAACAATGCAACGGTTCTTTTTAGCGGCAACTCGAAAAGAAGGTTTTTCAAATACCGTTTCTGACCTTGCATTCAAAGTATTTAACTTTATTTCTGTGGCTTGTCCTTTTGATTTTACCCAACTTGGAATAAGTCCCCAGTCAAAAAGTTGAATGCAGTCTTTTTTATCATAGGTAATAACGGGCCATTTGGGAAAATTAAAGCCATTCCCATGATATATAGGAACAAAAATTTCAGCATTTAGAAAATTTGCCTTATACCTGTTTTGAATTACTTTGGCTTTTTTATGTATAGAATTATGAAAACACATTGTATTTTAAACTAGATCTGTTCTTTAGTTAGTGTAACAAGAGAAATTTTAATTTCAGATGCTCGTTTTTTAAATTTTATTATTAAGGATGTATTGCCAAAGCCAAACATAGTAATTTTTTCCTTTCATAGCCAAAGTGGGTTTACATTTCATGTTTTTCAGATTTTTAAAAGTGAAAATTATTTCCTATCTTCTTATCTAAATAAACAGTTGAAAAAAATACTAAATACTGGCCAAAATGAAGCGTTTTATTGGAACATCCGTATTATTCATAGTACTATTTACCTTTAGCGTGCAAGCTCAAATTAACCTTGTGGCTTTAGCAACCGGGTTCAATAAACCTGTAAGTATTTCCCATGCAAATGACAATCGCTTGTTTGTGGTGGAAAAAGATGGGCGAATTGTAATTGTAGATACAATTGGTAACTTAAATGCCGGTTACTTTCTTGATATAAATTCCAAAGTAAATTCATCAGGAGGAGAACAGGGATTACTTGGTCTTGCATTTCATCCTGATTATGCATCCAACGGATATTTTTATGTTAATTATACTGATAATTCTGACAGTACCTGTATTTCTCGCTTTACCGTAAATAGTCTTGATTCTCAAAGTGCTGATGTAAACAGCGAAACAATAATTATGAAAATTCATCAACCATTTACCAATCATAACGGAGGAGATATTAAATTTGGACCTGATGGATACCTGTATATTGGTGTTGGCGATGGAGGAGGCTCGGGGGACCCTTTTAACAATGCCCAAAATCCGTTGGTATTGTTGGGAAAAATACTCCGAATAGATATAAATCAGGGACAAGCTTATTCAATACCAACTACAAATCCTTTTGTTGCAAGTCCTGATACTTTAGATGAGATATGGGCACTTGGATTACGCAATCCCTGGCGCATAAGTTTTGACAGGCTGAGCAATGATTTTTGGATCGCTGATGTAGGTCAAAACACGGAGGAAGAAATAAACATGCAATTGGCTTCCAGCCAGGGAGGGGAGAACTACGGCTGGCGGTGTTACGAGGGAAACCTTACATTCAATCCTTCCGGTTGTGGTCTTGCATCAGATTATTTTTATCCTGTTTTTACCTATCCTAACACAGGATTTTTAAATGATTGTTCAGTTACCGGAGGTTATGTTTATAGAGGTATAAAATATCCCGATTTTAATGGGCATTATTTTTATGCAGATTACTGCAGCGGCAAAATTTGGTCAATATCAGATAGTAGCGGCACATTGAAAAATCATTTTTATGGGGAATTTAGCAAAAGTTTAAGCACTTTTGGAGAAGACTCAAAGGGGGAATTATATGTGGCTTCCTTAAATCAGGGTGTAGTATATAAATTAGAAAGTAATATTTCTTCTCAAACTCAAAATCAGAAAAAAAAAAATTCGGTAATAAGCCTATTTCCAAATCCAGTAATTGATCAACTCAATTTTTCTTTAACAACTGATTTCAGCAATAACACAGATTTATCCTTTACTTTATTTGATTTAACGGGTAAAATATTAATTTCATTTAACCTGAAACAAAAAGAAAACTTAGATTATAACTTTTCTCTTAATGACTGGAATATTCAACCGGGATGTTATTTTTATCAACTTCAAAAAGGCAGTGAGAAATTGGCCTATGGAAAATTAATTTTTGTGAGCAAATAGAACATGAACTATTTAGTTGAGTCATAAAACATTTCATCAGAAAGATCCTCCATCTTCTTTTTTCAGGTCATCACTTTTATTTTCCTTACGGCCTTTACGGGATGTATTCTTGGTTTCTATCTTTCCAAACTTGTAACTAAAAGTAAGGCTTACTGCGCGAATTGGAACAATATTGGTGTTTTTCTGGTAAAAATTTTCTCCCCTTAATTCGGTTACGAATTTCAGTTTGCCGTTAATGGGGTTCATAACAACCAGGCCTATACTTCCTTTCTTTTTCCACAATTCTTTTTTTGCTCCAAAAGTTGACATGGAAAATGAAGGAACCTTACCCTGCAAGGTTATTCGTGGAGAATTAAACATTAAAAATGCTTCCCCAAAGTATCCTTTCCCGAAATCATAGCTTAAGTTAATGTTCATGTTGTATTGCAACCCTGAATTGCTTATAGACTTGCCTTCTACCACTCCGCTTTGAATCATGTAATTGGTGTTTACTGATCCTCGTGCAGTAAGTTTTTTAGCAATTGTCATTTGTCCAAATAAATTAATCCCGTTGGAATTACTTGTGCCTATATTATAAAACGTGTTGTAAGTAACTCCGGATGAATCAACACCAACAAAACTCTGAATTGCATTGGTTGTATATTTGTTAAAAGCGGAAATGGTTAGGCTGAATTTTTTGGTAAAAGCAGCATAACCCAATTCGAAATTATGTGTTAATTCAGGCGTCAGTAAAGGGTTGCCATAAGAGATGTTTTTGGGATCACCTGCATTAATAAATGGATTAAGAAAATTCAAACCAGGCCTTTGAATTCGTTGTGAATAATTAAAACGTAAACTTGAGGTTTGCTTTAATGTCCTGGAAACAGAAATAGAGGGAATAATATTTCCATATTCATTTTTTATTTTAGAGTCTCCATCATCATTAAAAGTGCCATTAATCAAAGTATATTCATAGCGGCCTCCTGCCTTTAACTCATATTTTTCTTTAAATTTAAAACCCATTTGTGCATATGTTGAATACACATCCTGCTGGTAAAGAAAGCTGTTTGATCTATTGTAATTAATTTCATATGAATCAGATGAATTATTGAAAATTTCATAGGTGTAATCACTGGTTATTGTACGGTTTATGGATTTAACACCCACTTCCAGTAAGGTTTTTTCTTTTAATGGATGGCTGTAATCCAACTGGCCCGAAAACTCATTGTTAAAACCATTGTTAAAACTCCGCTCATTTAAACTGCTGTATTGCCCTGTTTGCATAAGGGTATAATTATCCTCCTTAATGTTGTTGTTATAAAGCAACGAAGCAAAAAATTCTTTTTTAGGGTTTGCAAAAGTTTTACGGTAATCCAGATTGCAGTCAATTGACTTGGAACCCGAGGGGTTTGTTGTGCTCCTCTGGTATTCCTGTTTATAGGCAAGTGCAGGGTCGTCAAAAGCAACATGGACATCGTTGTCCCTGTTGAATCCGAAGGTAGCTACTCTTATTCCTGAAGCAATACTGTTATAGGCATTAATATCATAATCTGCATTCAAAAAAGCATTTGTTCCTTTTCTTAATACCTGGAAATCGCCTGTTTGGGTTAGGGTTCGTGTTTGATCACCCGTGTATTCTTCTCGGTAAAATTCCGTTGAGCCATTGGGTGGAAGACCATAATGGCTATTTACTCCGGAATTCAGGTTAAACCTTCCCTTTTTAAGTCCTATGTTTGCATTCAAACTATTTCTTCTATTCCCTGCTGTTGCATTGATATTTCCTGTTACTCCCTCTATGTTATTTTTTTTTGTGATAATGTTAATTATTCCCGCAGTTCCTTCGGCATCGTATTTTGCAGATGGACTTGTTATTACTTCTACACTTTTTATCTGGTCAGCAGGAATCATTTTTAGCGCATCTGCCGCGTTGTTTGCCATCATTCCTGAAGGTTTGCCATTAATAAGTATTCTCACATTTGAATTCCCCCTTAATTGAACATTCCCATCCATATCCACCGAAACCATTGGCACCTTACTTAAAACTTCTGAAGCATCACCGGCCTGGGAGGTAATGTCTTTGTCGGCATTATATACAATCTTATCCACCTTGCTTTCCAGTACTGAAGCCTCTGCCTCTATTTCTATCCCTTTCAAAGAAAACACTGTTGGGCTAAGAAAAACTTTTCCAATACTAAAGTCCGGTTTTTCAGGTGTTGTTTTTAATGAATCGATGGACTTTTTTTCATAGCCCATAAATGAAAAATTCACAACATAAATTCCAGGAGCAATATTCTCCAGCTTGAAATTTCCTTTTCCATCTGTGATTGTTCCATTTATAATTTTTCCTGAAATCAATTCATTTATTGAAACGGCTGCAAACTCAACCGGCTGTTTTGATTTTTCATCAATAAGGGTTCCTGATATTTTACCAATGGTAAGGGGGGCCTGAGATCCTTTAGAATTGGGGTTTTGGCCAATTGTTAATTGGGTGATAAGAAAAAGAAATATGATGATATAAATGCGCAAAAAAGACATGGTGTGTTTGGTTGGAAATTTTTATGCAAATTTATGTATAATTAAATCTATTCTTTTTACCATTCATCATAATTTTAAATTTTAACCGGCAAACTTTGGTTATTCATTCATCAAAGCTTCCAATACTTTCAGCAAATTCGCTGTACGGCTAAGCTGAAGCGAAAGCCTGAGGGGCAGGGATTAGTGTGGAAACCAGCCGGTAACTTGTAGTTAACCTTGCAGCATGCCATGTAAGAAAAATATAAAACACATTGTAATGGATTCGCTAATTTTCCATTCTGACCGTGGGATAGAATTTGCCTGTAAAACTTTTTGCAAACATATTAAATGGAAATAAATTTGTTACAAGAAGCATAAGTAGAAAGGGGAACTGTTGGGATAATGCAGTTGCAGAAGTTACTTTAAATCATTTTATATTGAATGGGTTTACACAAAGAAATATGCTTCTGGAGAAGATGCTCAATTATCTATATTTGAATGGATAGAATATTGGTACAACACAAGGAGAAGGCATTCTGCCTTAGGATATTTGACAATTAATGAGTTTGAAAATCAACTAAGTAAACAAAACATTGCTGCATAGCTTAACATTATGTCCGGTTTTATAGTTGCATATCCACTTTGTTTAGGCCTAGTCCTAATGGTTTTTATGTGTGCTTGCCGGGTGCGTTTTTTTTAGTGTCTTTGGCAAAAATTAAATCTTTTCAGGCCGAGTTTCGTGCCTTCTTGTTTTGCTGGTCCAAAACAGGTTTTATAATGGAAGTGAATTTTTAAATTAGACTGTATTTATCTACACAAATAACATCTATTTTAAAGGATATGCCTAATCTGTAATTAATCCTTAAATTTAAATTAAAATTTTGAAACTAAAAAAATGAGCAATATTGAATTACCCCTACTGCTTCCCGAGAGCAAATTAAAAAGAATTGTAATTGCAGGAGGCGGCTTTGGAGGATTACAATTGTGTAAAGAGCTAAGAGGGCAAAATTATGAAGTTGTTTTAATAGACCGGCATAACTACCATACTTTCCAGCCCTTATTGTACCAGGTGGCAACCGCAGGGCTGGAGCCGGATTCCATTGCTTATCCTTTCAGGAAACTTTTTAAACATTATCCCAATTTTTATTTCCGCCTGGCAGAAATAGAGAAGATCGATCATCAGCAAAACAGCATTGTTACCGATATAGGCATTTTGGAATATGATATTCTTATTTTGGCAACAGGAAGCACAACCAATTTTTACGGGATTGAAGGCGTAAAAAAGTATGCTTTCCCTATGAAAACCATTCCCCAGGCACTGGACCTTCGCAGTATAATTTTACAAAATTTTGAACAGGCCCTGCCAATAACAAATGAGTTGTTATTAAATGAACAAATCAATGTTGTTATTGTAGGTGGAGGCCCTACTGGCGTAGAAATGTCAGGTGCTTTGGGAGAATTAAAAAACAATGTTTTTCCAATTGATTATCCCGAAATAGACCTTTCCATGATGCAGGTATATTTAGTAGAGGCAGGCGAAAGGCTGCTTTCAGGAATGTCAAAACAAGCTTCAGCTAAAGCCCTAAAATACCTGGAAGATTTCGGAATAAATGTGATGCGCTCTTCCAGTGTTAAGGATTTTGATGGAAAAACAGTTTTATTGAGTGATGGAAAAACCCTTTCTGCCAAAACGCTTATTTGGGCAGCAGGGGTAAAGGGAAATATTCCTGAGGGCTTGCCGGAGCAGCAGGTAACAAAAACAAGCCGCCTAAAGGTGGACAGATATTGCAAAGTGCAAGAGTTTGAAAATATTTTTGCAATTGGTGACCTGGCCTATATGGAGGAGGAAAAATACCCTGGGGGGCATCCCATGGTAGCACCCGTGGCAATTCAACAAGCAAATTTTTTAATCAAACATTTCAACAGGCTTAAAAACAATTCAAAAACGACTCCCTTTTGCTATAAGGATAAAGGAAAAATGGCAACCATAGGGCGCAATAAAGCAGTTGTAGATATGAAAGGCTTTAAATTCCAGGGAATTTTTGCCTGGTTTGTTTGGATGTTCGTGCATTTAATGTCATTGGTTGGTTTTAGAAACAGGGTGGTAGTGCTTATTGATTGGTTTTATAATTACATTTCTTATGACCAGGCCTTGAGGCTGATTATTCGGCCGTTTAAGCGGAGATGAAGCTTAAAAAAAAATTATTTTCACTTTCATATTTGGTGACAAACTTTTAATTATGGCAGGTCTTTGCATTGGCAATGAAGAATTGGTCGAAGCTATCCTTCTTTTACTTTAATAAGACCAGGGAGAAGTTCCTTTAAAATTTTCTCCTTTATATGATTTACCAATTTCTTTAAAAATAAGTATGTATTGTCGGGAGCGCTTAAAACAAACACAGTCAGGGTATATTTATGGAAATCTACTGATGTTGTAAATTTTTGTAAAATCTCATTAATGCTAAGAAATTATATTCCAACATAAGTTTTAATAATTCACCATTGGTTTTGCCACTCCAGCCTTTTTATGGTATAAATTTCAAATTCCAGAAAGTCCTGTTTTAGTCTCTTTGGGTAGGTTCTCGTCAAGCAGCAGTTTCATAATTTTTATGATATCTATAGACTGCAATCTCTATTACAGCTATAGTTTGTTCTTTTGTAATAGATGGGAAATATTCCAAAAAACTGTCTAGGGTTTCACCTCTTTCTATAGTCAAAGAGAGATTCCAATCGTAATTCTTGTGTTTTTTAACACAAGTTGGCCTCCTAATATTTCCTGATTTCAGTGGGCATAGTTTCTCACTACGACCGAAAACTCAGGTAGCTTCAGCAACTCTTTGCAGAAATTTAATTTACTTTAATAGAGCTCAAAACCTTATCAATTTAATCAGCCTTAGTAGACAATAACACATCGTTTTTAAAACCCTATTACCCTGTTTAATGTCATTTTTCAAGTGAGTAAAAACAAAAAGGTAATAAGGTTATATTGCTGCTGACATAACATTTCTACTAAGGTTAAAGAAAAGCTATAAGGGTAAAAATGAATAAGCAAAAATTTAATTTTTCCCACGTTGGGCGTAGTTTCCAACTACGACCGAAAACTCTGGTAGCTTTCAGCAACTCTTTCAGAAATTTAATTAGCTATAATAGAGCTCAAAAACCTTACAATTTAAACAACCTTAGTAGAAAATAACACAATCGTTTTATATCCTTATTAATATCCTCAAATATATCTTGATAACAATTTCCGGCACCTTGTAAATTAATGTTTCTTCTGAAGTAAAAAATTTCCTGATTTCCGTCAATCTCAACTGAATCCATTATTGTTGAATGGAGGGTTTTCCCGTCATTTTCTATAAAATAGGAAGTCTGGTCTTTGGGAAACATCTGCCAGTTTTGACCAAAAAGGCAGAAAGGAAATAAAAACACTACAAACAGGATTTTTTTCATGTTTTTCGGGGGTTGATTAGATCAAATATACAATAATAAAGGAGAGGATGATTACACTTACTTAATTCAGAAAAAAACAGTTTTGAAATTGCCTATTGTGCTTGAGACTTAATCTTTAGGACAATGCTTTTTTTAAAAAAACAAACGAAATATAAAAATTAATTCCCCAACTCCCTGTTTATAACCTCATTGATAAAACTGGCATTGTTTAGTACCATAAAATGAGTACCTCCAGGCACAGCAATGGCATTGTATAAATTTTTAATGGGAATTACTCTGTCACTTGTTCCCTGGATATGGATGATATTTACACCCTCACAAGAGCCCGATTGGCATGACCAGCTAACAATCAAATTAATTGCGCGTTTGATGTATTTATTTGGGCATGACAGTAGCATTTCAAAAAGCAAATCCTTGTCTTGTCTGGAATGCCTTCCCAATGTATTTTTCACCGTTTTGGAAAGTATTATAAAAAACCATTCGGGAAAAAATTTGTGGATAGGAAAATAGCGGAACATTTTTATAAAAAATGGCATTTCATCCACTCCTTTTGCGCTTGAGATAATAACAGTTTTTACTGGCTTTAAAAATTTTGAAATTTCAATGGCACACATTCCTCCAAAAGAAACGCCTAAAAGATAAAATGGTTCGGAAATATCTATTTGCTCAGCAAGTTTCTTAGCATAAGAAGCCATAGTATCCTTTTTTAAGGGGACTTCCCATTTAATAACTTTTAGTTCTGCATCCTTTATCTTTAGGTTAGAAAATAACCTTTCATCAGTAGCTAAGCCAGGAATTAAATAAATTTTTTTCATTTTTGATTGTTGTGACTAAATCAATGTCAAACTATTTAAACGAAAATATTTCTAAAATCATACCCTAAAATAGTAATTCACTGTATTAGCTCAAAAACTCTTTTGAAAGTACTTCTTCTAAATTTCCATACTCTTTATGATAATCGATCCGGCTTCTGCGTATAACCTCAAGGGCTTCTTCCCTGCCATAGGTATGGGTAATTTCACAGCGTTTACTTTCAATACCAGGAATATCTTTGTATGTTAAAAAGTAATGTTCCAGCCTTTTTACCATGGACTTAGGAAGTTTAGAAATGTCATCCCATGCCTCATACACTTCATCACCTTTCATTACCGCAATTATTTTATCGTCAGCCTCTCCCCCATCAATCATTCTAAAACCACCAATCGGAATTGCCTGCACAAGTATATTTCCATTGGTAATATTTCTTTCTGTCATAATACATATATCCAAAGGATCCTTATCCCCTACTATTCCCTTACGGTTTGTTTTTTCAGCGCAAAAAAGTGCTACCTGTTCCGCGCAATAGGTTTGTGGAATAAAGCCATACAATGCCGGAATAATATTGGAAAACTTTTGTGGACGATCAATTTTTAAGAAACCTGAAACTTTATCAATTTCATATTTAACCGTATCGGTAGGCACTATTTCAATAAAAGCGGTAACTATATTGGGTGCATCAGCTCCAATACTTACACCATGCCAGGGATGGGATTTATATCTTAATCCTAAAATTTCCCAAATTCTATCTTTGTAATCACTCATCTTTGCCTGGTAATTTAACTGTTTGAATAAAATTAATACTATTTTTAATTTCTTTATACATTAACTTATCTTCATTTAAAAAATCAATTGTTTGCCTGAATTCTCCCACAAATTTTTCAATAAATTGAGATGATTTAATTGGTTTTCTTAGATCAAGGGCTTGTGCAGCATTAAATAATTCAATTGCCAATATCCTTTCCACATTGTATACAACCCTATATGCTTTAGTTGCAGAATTTGCCCCCATACTCACATGATCTTCCTGCCCATTTGAGGAATCAATGGTATCAACTGATGCAGGAGTGCATAATTGCTTGTTTTGACTTACAATGGATGCGGCAGTATATTGAGGAATCATAAACCCGGAATTAAGGCCAGGATTTGCAATTAAAAAGGGTGGCAATCCTCTTTGGCCCGAAATAAGTTTAAAGGTTCTACGCTCGGAAATGCTTCCTAATTCAGCCAGTGCAATGGCAAGGAAGTCCAATGATAATGCCAGAGGCTGTCCGTGAAAGTTTCCAGCGGAAATAATAAGGTCATTTTCCGGAAAAATTGTTGGGTTATCTGTAACTGAATTTATTTCCGTTAAAAACACTCCTGCTACGTAATCGAACAAATCCTTAGAAGCTCCATGAACCTGAGGAATGCAACGGAAAGAATAAGGATCCTGAACATGGGTTTTTGGCCTTTTTATTAGCTCACTTCCTTCAAGATAACTGCTTATTTTCTTTGCTGTTTCTTGTTGTCCTTTATGTGGTCTTATTTGATGAACCAGCACATTAAAAGGTTCTATTCTTCCATCGTATGCATCAAGTGAAACTGCAGCTATAATATCAGCTAATTGAGATAATCGGAAAGTTTTTAAAATGATGTGAACACTATAAGCACTCATAAACTGTGTGCCATTTAACAAAGCTAGCCCTTCCTTTGATTTTAAATGAATTGGACTTAATTGCAGGTCTTTGTATAACTCCTGGGTCTGTATCCTGTTTCCTTTGTAACTAACCTCTCCTTCTCCAATTAAAGGCAGGCATAAATGTGCAAGTGGAGCTAAATCGCCTGAAGCACCAAGAGAACCTAGTTGATAAACTATAGGAAGAATGTTATTGTTATAGAAATAGACTAAACGATTTACAGTTTCCAATTGAACTCCTGAATTTCCGTAAGATAAAGCCTGAATTTTCAGAAGCAGCATAAGCTTTACGATTTCTTCTGGAACCTCCTCCCCTGTTCCACATGCATGCGACTTTACAAGATTTTGTTGCAATGTTTCTAGGTCATGCTCAGAAATTGAATGGCTGTATAAAGATCCAAAACCTGTGTTAATACCATAAATTGGTTTTTTTTCAGATGCTATTTTTTTATCAAGATATTCCCGGCAATGGTTTATTTTGGAAATGGATTCAGGGGAAAGTTCAAGCTGAAAATCCCCCCTGATAATTTTATCCAGGACTGAGAATTCCAACTTCCCTGAAGTAATGTAATGTGTTTGCATAGTTAAATTAACTGTTTTATTGCATTTGTTGTTTTAATCGCTCATTGTCACTAATTCGCGCCCTTATTTGATGCGAATGCCTCAATGATTTCTTATTGTTAAATTGTGTATAAGACTTTTTTGACCATTCCAGAGCTTCCTCTAGTTGGCCTGCCACTTCATAACCAATGGCCATGTTATGGGTGCTTCTTCTGGCAATTTTCTTATCCTGGCTCCTTGATAACTTTAACCAGATTTCCCTGGCGGCATCCCAATCCTGAGTCCTTGCCATTCTGCCTGCAATTTTAAGACTTGGGGAACCCTTTGTATAATATTCCCTGTGAACCCAAACCCATTGAGGAGAAATTCTATATCCATAAACACTACCTGCATTAAATGCAGCTTTATTGATTGCATCCCTGCCGTTTATAAGGGCTGCTGTTGCAAGTTGTTGAGTAGTTCCCCTTCCGCCAAAATCAAGGTAAGATTCTCCCCTGAACTCATCCACAATTCTCTTATTCTGATAATCGTAAATTCTCCATCCTGCTGTTACCATCATTCTTAGGTTGGCTACCTGTTCAATTACGTCTGTGCTAACACCCTCTTTATTTGTCACTTTACGTGTTCCGGTTGTAAAAGACAAGACAGATTTTGTATCAAAAACTTCCAGTACAATTAAAGCTTCTGCTCCGTTTTCGATGCAAATTTTCTCAATTTGTTCCCAGGAAAGCGGAGCGGCAAATACCCCTGTTCCTGTTCCCCTTAAATCCAAACCAGCCGGCTCTGTTATAATATACCGGGGAGTTTTTAGAAGTGCATCTTTTAATCCGTTAAGACAGCTTTTACCTGCTTCCTTATCCGTCAACAAACCCACTCCACCGCTTAATATGCCATCCAGTACACTTGTTAAAATGTTTTCCTGGGAGGGCTTATGGCGGTGAACCACAGCAAGTTTTTCAAAATGATGCGGCATATTAATATCTGCGGGCTGCAATACTGAAATACGCAGGGATGTGGTACAAGACTGAAGGATTATTAACAATACTAAAAAGAAAATTACTTTCAGATAATCAGCTTTCATAAAAAGGATTTTTTTAGAGTTTAAGATTGGAGGATATTAAGGGTTCGTTTTTAATAAATTAATTATTTCACTAACTGTTAGTTTCTGCTGCTCACCACTTATCATGTTCTTTAATGTGATTGTATTACTTTTAATTTCTTCAGAACCAACAATAGCTACAAAGGGAATTTTTTTGCTATCAGCATAACTCATTTGTTTTTTCATTTTGGCCTGGTCCGGATAAATTTCAGCGTTTATTCCAGCTGCTCTCACTTTTCTTAAAACAGAAAGACAAAATTTCTCTTCATTTTCCCCGAAATTAACAAACAACAATTTAGTTGTTTCTCCACTAAAATCAGGAAAAAGTCCTATCTCTTCCATTACATCATAGGTTCGGTCCGCTCCAAAAGATATGCCAACTCCTGAAACGCCAGGCAATCCAAAGTTTCCCGTTAAATCATCATACCTTCCTCCACCACAAATACTGCCCTTAAAATCACTTCTTTTATCGTTCACTTTAACTTCAAAAATAGCACCGGTGTAATAATTTAATCCCCGGGCCAATGTTACATCAAACTCAAGTACAGCATGGGGTAAACCAGATGTCAAAACAGAATTTTGTTTGTTCTCATCTTGTAAAATTTCAAGCGAGCGATTGAAAATATATTCCAGTTCCTCAATACCTTTCAGGCCAGTAGGGGAAGAATTTAAAAACTCTTTTAAAAAATCAATCCTTTGAGAGTGCGTTCCCGATAAACTCATTAGTGGTTTAAGCTGGTCAATTGCATTTTGCGCTATTCCCTTTTCAAGCAGCTCTTCATTTACTTTTTCAAGGCCAATTTTATCTAATTTATCAATAGCAACTGTAATATCAATGATTTTTTCCGGTTCACCAATAATTTCTGCAATTCCGGTAAGAATTTTACGGTTATTCACTTTTATGGTAACACCAATTCCAAGGCGAGCATACACTTCATCCATTATTTGAACAAGTTCAACCTCATTTAAAAGCGAATCACTCCCTATTATATCAGCATCGCACTGAAAAAACTCTCTGTAACGTCCTTTTTGGGGCCTGTCTGCTCTCCAAACCGGTTGTATCTGGTATCTTTTAAAAGGAAAAGTAATTTCATTCCGGTGCTGAACTATGTACCTGGCAAAAGGCACAGTAAGATCATAACGCAAAGCTTTTTCGGCAATATCTTTTAAAATTACTTTGGATGGAAGAATTGAATCTGCAGCAACCTCTTTGATTGCAGTTGAATTTTCAATTACAGACTGCAAAGTTTCTTTAGGAATTTGAACTTTGGATAAAAAATCCCCTGAATTTAAGATTTTAAAAATCAGTTGATCACCCTCCTCACCATATTTTCCTGTTAATGTGGAAAGATTCTCCATGGAAGGAGTTTCAATGGGCATGAATCCAAAAAGCTGGTAAACTGTTCGAATAGTATCAAAAATATAATTTCTCCTGACCATTTGTTCAGGAGAAAAATCACGTGTTCCTTTTGGTATGGATGGTTTTTGGGCCATTTATTTATGTTTAAAACTTTCAAAGTTAATGAATTCATCAAGTTATTTAAAGGAATTATCCAAGGATAATGTAAAAGGTGACTAAAAATTTTGCGTTTTTTGAATGATATGGTAAAAAAACTTTGTGGGCAAGAAATTATGGAAGCTAGGGTTCAACTAAAAATTAAATGAATTAGGTTTGAAAATCTCGCTGAAATTAATTGAAATATAAGTAAATACAAGAAAAATTACAATTGAATTTCCGGCACAAAATTTTCTTATTTAACTATAAAATCAAAAAAAATGGCTAAATACGGTAAAAAAGCACAGGAGAAAGTTGAAAAAGCAATGCATGAAATGAAGCGCGGAGAGTTAAAATCAGGATCAGGAAAGAAAGTTAAAAGCAAAAAACAAGCAATAGCAATAGGCCTTTCAGAAGCAAAAAAGGAAGGCGGAAAAGTTCCTTCAAAAAAGTAAAAATGCTTAAAAACCTGATCGGTTCTGCGTTAACCCTAATGCTAATTATTTTTTTCCGTTTATCATTATGGGTATATGATTCTAGAATTTATAGGATTGGAATTTAATAGTTTGCTAAGGCAAAGTTTCAACCTTTTTTGGTAAATTCCTTTGATGGTTTAAAGAATTCTATTTGCAATCAATCTAATTCAATGAATATTTAAGCGCTGAAGAATTAAGGGCGTCTTGACCGGCTATCTATTTTAGAATAACTTTCCCGGATTTAATAACCTGGTTTTCATTTCTAAAGCTGTAAAAGTATATTCCTCTTTCAAGAGATCCTACATGAACAAATGAAAGCATTGCTTTTAATTCCTGTTCCAATACTTTTCTACCCATAATATCATGCAAATCAAACATTAAAGGCAAAGTTAAATCTGTAGCCTTTAGCCAAATATGTTCTGTGGCTGGATTGGGATATAATTCTGGATTTTTATCTCTTGCATGTTCAGGCGCATCCAGGGCAATAAAGGGTGAACCATATGTTTGTACACCTTTTTTGTAGTAAATTAGCTTTTGTTCATTTATATTAAAGTTATAATAGCAAGAATAAAATGGGCCACCCAATCCTTTAACATAGAAATCATTGTTCATACATCCTGAAAAAATTATTTCTTTCCAGCAAGAATCTGATTCATTGCTTAAACCGAATAACGGAGTTTTTTGAAGGCGTGAATAATTTTTCATGGAAATTTCGCCTAATTCTGTTCCTTCCAAAAATGGTTCTAAAGGAAAATGGTCAAATAGAGGAAAAGGTTTAATGACTTTTATTAATGTATCGTGCGTGAATGATTGCACCTTATCTCCCATGTAATAATTTAATTCTTTGGCCCTCCGTGTTTCAACTTTATAAACAATTGAATCCTGAAAATCATATCTCTCTAAATACTTTTCAATGGTTTTAATTGTAGTAGAATAGGAAAAGCTACCATTATAGACCCCATTGTTATAGTACTCTGAATGTATTTCATCTCCTATTTGAAAATCATGAACCTGAAACCAAAGTAAATTTTGAATCCCAACCTGGGGGTCAGAAAGCCCTATAAGAGCATATTCCTGAAGTAAATCAATATAAAAAGGACTGAAGGAATACAGATGCGGGAACAAATTAAAGTTTAAGACTTTAACCCAACCATGGTTTTTGCTCAAAATGATCGTTTTGTTATTCAAATCATGATTCATTGGAACCATTGCCTTATCATACACTTTGAATTCGATTGTTTTGGTGGAATCTGATACCCCTACAAATGAAGAAAGTGTGATTTGTATAACTTTTGCGGTAATTACAATAGAATCCTGTATTTGGAATGCAGTCCAGGTTTCATTTAAACTGGCAATGGTCTTAATTTTTACAGTATCCTTGTCTTTATTAAAATATAAATTATACCCATCATTTTTTACAATCACCATACTGCCTAACCAAGATGGACCATAGGGTGTAAAACATTCACCATCAAAATTAATGTTGGGGGCCGGAAAAAAAATCGAGTCTGTTTGGGGCAATACCGAATCAATCCTGATACACCTAACATCTTTATTTGAATCTTCAAAATATCCAATTCTATTAGACAAAACAGTTTGATAATTCTGTGCAATCAAAAGCATTGCATTGAACAAAAAAAGAAAAATCAGGATTGCTGTTTTCATTGCATATATATTATAATTTGAATAAACAGATTATGTTTATTCATTCAAATATAATTAATTTTTAAGCTTTTTCCTGGATTCTTATTTTAAAACTATAAGCAATACTCCCAGTAATAAAAATACGCTTTTATGAGAAGTAGAAAAAAAAGTAATTTTTAAAAATGAAGTTTTATTCTTTTTCAAGATTGAATTGCCCAGGCATTAAGCATGAAGGGAAATTTGAAGGCTTTTATCGGGAAAATTAGCTCTTTTTATTTATTGTTGCAATTGGAATCACCTCCATGCAATAATCAGGGGATTTTACCCTATTATTATAAACAGAAATAAAATTACGACTATACCAACTTAATCATCCTTGCCACAAACAAAGAATCGGCCCTGTTTTCAAAACCCTGTATCACTTGCATTTGATCAAGCTTTAGATTTAAATTCTCGCATAAGTAATTAACTACATCCTCGTTTTCTGCTTTGAATATTGAGCAAGTTATGTAAATCAAAAATTTATTTGGTTTAAGGGAAGGAAGAACAGCCGTGGCAATTCTTTTTTGTTTTTGCTGAAAATTCAAAATTTCATCGGCTTTAAAAAGACTAAGCATTTCCGGTGTGCGTCCCCATGTTCCAGAACCCGAACAGGGAGCATCTACGATAACACCATCCAGGTTTTTACCGGGTAAGGCAGCTGGGCCGAAAAAATCATAAACAGCGGCTTGGTATTGATTTAATCTGGCAGCTTTAAACCTGACTTTCAAATTGTCCATGATCTGTGGCCTTACATCGGTTGCCAAAAGTTTCACGCTTGGCTCCTTATCAAGTAACATGATGCTTTTCCCTCCTGACCCAGCGCAACAATCCCACCAACGTGAATCTTTTGCCGGATTTAAAAAATCGCCTGTTAGCTGTGATGACAAATCCTGCACTTCGTACAATCCCTTGTTTTTGCTTTCAAGGTGGTCAAGTTTTGTGGCAATTTCAAGCCCTATGGTTTGCGGATGTTCGGGAAAAACTTCAAAAGGAATTTCTTTTTTCTTCAGTTCTTCTTTAACTATGTCCTGGAATCCTCTTTTGGTTCTTATCCAAAGTTTTGGACGGATGAAAAACGACCTGTAAAACTCCTCTTTTTCAATACCTTCAGATAATTCAACATCCAAAGGAAACACATCGGCTAAATTAAATGAATCGTAATTTTGTTTAAGAATATCAATTTTCTCAACAAGGGGTTTTGTTAACATTTCATCTGAAAACCAGGGTAAAAACGAAAATAGGATTTTGAAAATTTCAGAATTTTCATTTTCACACAAAAAACTTCCAATGGCCATTCTTTCCTGCGAATCAAGGTAGGTTAAAATTTTTCCTAACCTGAAATAATTATAAAGCAGAGAAGATGCTATTTTCCTGTCCTTTGAACCCATTTGCTTGTTCTCCCTGAAGTATCCCTGTAAAAAAACATGTAAAGGTAAAACACCGGTATGGCCTCCGGCCTTATGCAGGTACAGTTCAAGAATTTTTGTTGCAATTTGTATTTGACGTGCGCGCATACTGTTTTTTATACTGGTTAAAATTTTATTTGTATAGATCTGAGGTTTTTTGGCAGGAAAAAGACAATTGCACCAACAGCTAACCCTATAATGGATATTTAAATAATGCTACTCAACGAGCATTAACTCCCTTACATACTTAACAGGTGCACTTCCATAACTAAGGAACTGCTCGTGAAACTGTTTTAAATTAAAGTTATTGGCCTTTTTCTTTTTGAGTTCTTCTCTAAAATCATAAATTTCAGTATATCCAGTAAAATAACTGCAAAGCTGGACTTGGGAAAGCGTGGCCCTTTTCCATTTTCCTCTAGCCTCAGTTTCTTCTTGAAATGCCTCGTTCATTAAAAGGTTTAAAGCCTGATCTTGTGTAAAATCAAGTACATGAATACTGTAATCCAAAATGGTGTTGCACACTACTCTTAAATGCCACTTGTTGTACATAAGCCAAAGCTCGGGCTCAAAATTACCATAGCCTTCCTCCAACATCATCCTTTCGGTGTAAACTGCCCAACCCTCAATCATTGCGCCATTACCTAAAATACTTTTAATCATGCTTTTTGATTGGTTACTGTAAACAAGCTGAAGGTAATGTCCGGGAATGGCTTCGTGAATGTTCAATACTTGCAAAATATAATGGTTATATTCCCTGAGATAGCTTTCAGCCTGTTTTTCGTTGTAATTGGTTAAAGGAGTTACATTGTAATAGGTATCTCCATCCACATCATAAGGTCCGGGGGATGATATTGAAGCACCTGCAACCCCTGCCATATATTCAGGAGTTTTGCGAACTACCAAGGGTTTGGAAGGATCAAGATAAACAATGTTTTTTTCACGAATAAAGGTTTCAAGTTCAGGGATTTGCTGTTCAATTGCGGAAATAAAAGAATCGCGATGTACATGGTTTTTGGCAATTTCATCAATCAGCATTTTAACAATAGCCTGCTCATTTTCGGGTTGCTTTTTATCCTTAAAATATTTTGGCCACAATTCTTTGGAAAGCTTAATCATTTCATCATTTAATTCAGCCTTTCTTTTTAATGCTTTTTTGTAAATTTCTTCAGCGGTATAGGCGGAATGAATTTCAAAAGCGAACTTTTCTTCAAAAAGCTTTTTTCCAATTCTGAAATTTCTTGAATTTGATGCCTTTAACTTAGGCAACAAATCTTTTTCAAGGTAATTTATGTAATTTTGAATTGCAGCAATTGAAATGTTTAGAGAGGCTTCGTAGCTTTGCAATTCATGGATTCCGATTTTAGCCTGGTTTAATGAATCCCGAATTATAGTATTAAAATAATTTATAGTTCCCCTGCCCTGTTCTATGGCAAGTTCGGTATGTTCAATTGTAGGGTTTTCAATATTTTGAATTGCGCTTTCATAATAAGCAGGTACATTTCTCATTCGTGCTTGTATCCTCCTCGCTTTTTCCTCCAGATTTATTTTCTTGTTTCCCAAAATTTTTGCAAAACCACCCGCTACATTATAAGATGAAGGGTTCCATTGATATTCTTTGAATTTTTCAATTCTCCAGGATGATTTCTCCAACTGGTTTTTTATTAAATGATAGTCGGTCCTGTTTGATGGGGAAAGCAAAGCAGGATCATAGCTTTTTAAAGAATCAAGATAAGAAGCTAAAAAAGCTATTTCTTCCATCCTGTTTGACTCATTAGGAATGGATAACACAGTATCATATTTTTCATAGCCAACATAAGTTGCCCATCCTGGAGAAGATTCCCATAGCGCCTCGATGAAGTTTGTTTTATAGTTTTCAAAAGCAAGATCTTGCTGATCGGGATTGTTTTGGGAAGTTTTCATATCTGAAGAACAGGATACAATAAACAAGGCTAAAATAAAAGTACAAATATTTCTCATGGATTTTTTTTTGTTGAATCCTGAATTTTAAAGGATCCTGGAATTGAAAATTTTGCTCAAAAATACGATTCCCAAATTTAATAAGTCCAATTAACCGTGAAATTATTTCTGCTTAAATTTTATTAAATTTAATGGATGGAAGATAGACTTTGGAAAACCAGGTTGAAAAAAATTTTATTTGATGCTTTTTCAAGGTTCAAAATAAAATGATTTTCAGGCCTCCATTAACTTATAAAAGTCAGAATTAAACGATACTAAAGAATAGGCAAGAGCATAAAATAAAACTTAATAAACCTTTATATTATTATGGCAAAAAGAAAAGATGCAGTATTTCCCTGGTTAACTAAAATAGCAGGCAATTATAATGAAGAGCTTCAATATGATGATTTAAAAGACAGGACAAAATATTATATAAAAGAGGCCTTCAAAGGGATTCCTGAAGGAGATTTCAGGGATTATCACTGCCATATTCTTGGATTAGGAACAGGGAAATCGGGTAATTACATTAATCCAAAAATGACCTCCTGGATATTGCCTTTTAAGCATTTAAAATTCAATGTTTTTGCCAATGCCGCAGGCGTGAAAAATATTAAAAAAAGCGATCAGCAGTATGTTGAACGATTAATTACGCTGGCTTATCAAATTCCTGGCAAATTTGCATTGCTTGCCTTGGATAAATTTTACCGCAGAGATGGTTCTGTAAACACTTCCAACACAATGGCGTATGTGCCCAACAGGTTGGTTTATGAAATAAGCAAGCAGTTCCCCAATCATTTTTTCCCTTGTGCCTCCATTCATCCCTACAGAAAAAATGCAATAAACCAATTAGAAAAATGGGCTGAACTGGGAGTAAAGCAGATTAAATGGTTGCCCAATTCAATGGGAATGGACCCTTCGGATAAAAAATGCACGGAATTTTACAGGAAAATGGTTGAATTGGATTTGGTTCTGTTAACCCATACCGGAAAAGAAGAGGCAATACCAGTTTGGGGTTTCCAGCATTTGGGAAATCCCTTGCTTTACAGAAGGCCCTTGGATATGGGAGTAAAAATAATAATGGCCCATTGCGCGGGTTTAGGCCGCAATAGCGATTTAGACAGAAAACCTTCCATAAGAGAGAAAAATTATAAGCTTTTTCTCCGGCTTATGGCAGAGGAGCAATACAAGGGGAATTTATTTGGAGACATTTCGGCAATGACCCAGATTAATCGATTGGGAGCTCCGTTAAGGGCCATTTTAAAAAGAACAAAGATACACCACAGGTTAATTAATGGAAGTGATTATCCTTTACCAGCAGTTAATTCCTTAATATGGACACGGGCATTGGTAAAAATGGGGTATTTAGACAAAGAGGACAGAAAACCCTTAAATGAAATTTATAAATACAATCCTTTGCTTTTTGATTTTGTGCTCAAACGCAATATTCATCACCCAACTACAGGAGATAAATTTGACACGGCTGTTTTTAGAACAAATTATTTGATTGAGCATGTTTCGGCAAAAGTCCATTACGAATGATTGCAATAGGGTTTGTAATGGCTTATCCCTTAACTGGTTTTACATCAATTTTCTAATATAATAAATACGTTTTCTGGGGAGTTTTATTGTAAATCTAAGATTATGGCACACCTAATTGGAATAAAATAAAGGGATCAATAGAGAATAAAACCCATTTTACAAGTGACAACAAACAAATTGTGAAAACTCAATCCAATCTGGACAAGGAGAGGGTTATGGCTGACCCCGCTTTTGAAAACTCACGAAAGTGTATTTCTTAGTTTGGTGTTTGTTCTCTTGATGCTTCTAAATTAAGGAAAAGCCTATGCCCGGGTCAAAAAGATTATGGGGAACTTGGAACAGGTTAGTTGGAACCGTACAGGAAATGAATATTATATATTAAAATTTTCTCCATTTTTATAGCTGACATAGTGAGTCTTGTTTATGTTATGGTCATATGCAAAAAGGACTCATCTCTTTTAATCCTTTTTTCATTCGTAGATCCTTAAGTCTATTGCCAAATTTTTTCTGATCTCCTTTTTTTAATGGAATTTAGAGTTCAGAATCATTTCTCTGAACACCTTGTAATTACAGATAAAAGTTTTTATTTTATATAAAAAATTAATTAATGATCTAATTTTTATATAATTGTAAAAAATAAGATATTATGACTCTTCAAAAAATCTCTGCAAAAAATAATATTTGTACACTTTATTTTTTGCAATTTAAAACAATGGCAATTGTTTTTCCTTTCTTTTTATTTAACTGTATTACAACAGCACAAGGACAAGTACAAGGACAGGGCAACCCAGGTCCGTTTTTTCAGTTTGGTGGGAACAATTCATCCAATAATGAAAGACTTGGGCTAAAATCAAATTCAAATCTTTCATTAATTACTTCTGATT
>JACCXN010000027.1 GCA_013696965.1 Bacteroidota bacterium
CAGCATTGCTCACTTCCGCTTCATCCTGCCCAACAAATGTAAAGCGTATTCAGGATTAAAACAAAAAGTGTAAATTTGTAGCAGGATTAAGACTGCACAAAGTGTAAACTAATTTCAGGACGATACAATAAAGCCACCACACAGCCCCACAGCTTGCAAATCCCATATCCCGCACCTATTTGCAAGCTGTTCCGCACCCTTCCCTTCTGTTGTTTTTTCTGTCACGCTTTTTGTATCAACCGCACTTTTTGCACATTGCTTTTTTACTTTATCGTGTTGAATTTTTTAGGTTGAAAAGCAAAAAATCAAAGAGCAAAGCTGACCCACAAAACAAAAAGACGATGCCAGAAAAAACAACCCAAAGCTAAGTAACATAATACACATTATAAGAGCAAAACCCCCGAGGAATCGCACAAGCCCATACTATTGTTTTGTCGTTATAATGGGTATTATGCTAAATAGCCGCAACCCGCCACACTCCACGCTATTGGTGCGCTACTCCCTCCGGTCAAACAAGGCGCAAGCCACAGGCGTATGGTTTTTTTGTTTTATTGGCTTCAATCGGCAGCCAAACCCCTACCCTTTATCCCGATAAAAGATGCACACAAACCAGGCGCAAACCCAACATTTTTTATCGTGCTAAAGGTGATATCGCTGATTAGAGTTAAAAATTTTTATACCTCCAAAAGTCCTAAAAATGACTCAAAATGATGCGATATGTAATAATTTTAAAAAAATCTGTCTGACAACTGTCCCTTAAAATCTGACAACTGCCCCAATGCTGCTTTTGCTCTGTCAGACCAGAAAAAAGCACTTTTTAAACCTTTTTCCAAAAACTCATATAATGATAAAATAAGCTGCTATATCAGAAAATTACTGTCCTTTTTTCCCTTCCCTGCTGACCGACCTTTGTAAAGGTGACCAAACAGGGCATTTTAGAAAAGTGATAACAATCTTTTAATTAATGCAATAAAGAGAGGGCTAACAAAAGGTTAAAAAAAAATTACTAAAAACTGTGATTTTTTTAAACACTGACATATTTATATGATATAACAACTAAATCAAATTTTAATTAATGAAAGAAAAAGTAAAAATCAATTTTATCGGGTTTAACATTGAATGTGAAAACCCAAGTATGAGAACTGTAGTAATTGTTGCAATGGCATTAATATTTTTAGCTATTGTAATCATCCTGTAGACCAGTTTTAGATTAGCTGTATATGAGCCGAATAAAAAACACCTGAAAAAGTTTGAAGAGATAAGAAAAATAGCGACTTTTACAATGTTCAAATACTGAAAAAGCAAGTGCTGCAAACGACCTACACATATAGAAAAAACACTCCGGAAAATTTTTTCTTCACAGGGAACAAGACCTATGAAGAAAACGGGAAATGGAATTTTTTGTATGAAAAGGATAACCATTTAGGGAACGTGCTGGTAGTTGTGTCTGACCGCAAAATTCCTGTTGATGACAACAATGACGGAACCATTGATTATTATACTGCCGATATTTTAGTGACACGGGATTTTTATCCGGGCGGGTCTCCGATGCCTGGGCGAAATTTTAACTCAACAGACTACAGATACGGGTTTAACTCACAAGAAAAAGACGATGAAATATCAGGTAATGGAAATAGTTATACAGCAGAATTTTGGCAATATGATAGCAGGCTTGGAAGGAGATGGAATATTGACCCTGTTGTTAAAGTTTGGGAAAGTGGATATGCAACATTTAATAACAACCCAATTTTACAGATTGACCCTAATGGAGATAATGCAGGAGAATATGTAAAATATTTTAATCCTGAAACTAAATCATATAATAAGGAAAAAATTAGTACAAAAGGAGACGATGAAAAAATAGATACATATGAATATAGTGGAGGTAGTTTAAATGGCCAAACTCTGACTCTTAATAAAAATAATAAAACTGCAAGTTGGGCACCCACTAACTCATCCTTGGGTTCTGTCTCAATAAATCCTAAATTAACAATTTCAGGAGGACCTGTATCATCTGGTGCTGGATTAAGTTTTGAGTCTAATTCTGAAACGTTTGCAACTTCTGTTGTTGGAGATGCTAGTGCAAGTACTGAAGGGTCTATAGGGCTAGGAGCATCTTTAGATGTCGGTTTCTCCTTTTCTAATAAACCTATAATATTAAAAAACGGAAGTAAAGAAACTTTAAAAGTTTCCGAACAAACAGGAATAAATTTATTTGGAAATGGAGTTTTTGCAAAAACTGAGTTGGATATTAAAACAGGTGTTAGAACTTATAAGTTTGGAATTAAATTAGGAGCTAAAGCGGAAACACCAATGACAAATAAATTTACAGCATCTATTGGAATAAAGAATACTGCAGCTTCTGATTATTCATTACTAAAATCAAATAATTTCAGATTACAATAATTATGAAAAAAATCAATTTGTTACTACTGTTTTTAATTATATTGTCTAGTTGTAATAGAATAGACGAATTTTTAAATAAAGATTCTGAAAGAATTTTAACTAGTTTAGAAGAGCCTACTTCAGTGATAGATGAATATTTTCATGAAATAAAGAATAACAATTTTCATAAAATTCATTTTTTGTATTCTGATTTGTTTTTTCAAAATATTACTACTGAAGAATTAATTAATCATTTAAAGAAATTTTTATCATTAACAGGAGAGTTGAAATCATTTAAACTCATAGAAGCAAATATTGAAAACACCAATGGCCAAAAGGTCATTGTTTTATTATATCACGTTGATTATTCTGAGCATTCTTCTGTAGAAAAATTTTCATTATTAAAAGAAAAGTCAAGTTATAAGATATTTGGTCATAATATCAAATCAGATGTTTTTTGACCTATGTAATATCAAAAGGAATATTCAAATAATTACTTAGTATATTTTTCAAGAGCTTTACTCCTTCAATTGCGCGAAGAGTTACAAGTAAAAATGATTTTTCAGGATTTGTAGTTATTAATTCTATGTAAAACTTGGTAGAACCTACGCCTATATCATCTCCTGTATCTGTTCGAATGGAGGAAATGATTTTTATATTATTTAAATTATGAATTTTATAATAAGTGTATAATGGATATTTATAAAAACAAACTGATTTCTGTATCAGGTCTTTTTCCAAATCAATTGTTACTGTCTTTGGAAAAAACAAAGATAGCCATGTAATAAATATTAAGGAGTATCCAAGCATATAAGAAAGGAAATCTCCGTACATTAAAAGGATAAAAATTAAAGAAAAAACTAATAAACTACTAAGTGAATTATATTTTTTTAATAAAATTTTTTTATTTTTTATAATAAGAACACAATTCATTTGAATTCTAAGCGAAGAACTTTTATTTCTTTCTCTCATTTTCATTTTCACTAATCAGTTATAATTTCGCGGTTATAATGTGTCCTTTACCTGGAGGGATACTATTCTCTGTGCATATTCCTGGTGCCAGTATTTTAACTAAAGGAAATACTATCATTTATAATTGAGCAGTTATTTTCTTCCCAATCATTCCAGCTTATAGCTCCGTTTTTGTTTTCAACTGTACGTTTTACAGACCAGCCGTTTGTATCATAATCAAAAGTAGACGTTGTTCTGTCTAAATGTTCATCTTCATTAAAATCATTGGCATTAATAGTGTATTGTTGCCCAGTGTTGTCCTGAATGGTTAAAGAGCCTGAAATATTAATCATCTTTTAAATTGCTTTAAGTTTAACACTATTAATCATTGCATCAAGAGCGTAGAGAATACAAGACTTATCTTGTTCAGGAAATTTAGAAATATCATTTAACCGCTTCAACATAGAGGGGTCTTTTAAAAGTTCTCTATCTTCTGTTTCTCCTAA
>JACCXN010000028.1 GCA_013696965.1 Bacteroidota bacterium
AAATAGAAAAACAATTTTTGAACCTAAAAACAAATGATATACCTTTGACCAAATTGTGCACTCTTGTTTCCATTTTCTGTGCACTCTTATTTACCATTTTCTGTGCATTGTTGATTACCGACTACAAGTGACAGTCGCTCTGTGTGTTTGAATGCTAAAACTTTTTAAGTGGGGGGAGGAAAAAATGAAGTTCTTTTGGGAGAGATGGAAGCTTATTTACAATTTTTGGTTTTCGAGGGGGGCAGGTGAGAATTGTAAATGTGCTTCCAACTGCGTGCTGGCTTTGCAATGCAATTTGTCAATATTACTATTAAACAGTCTTTTCAAAATGGATTTTACGAGAATTCTGTCTTTCAAGATATCCACCTACTTTTAGGCCAGTGTCAATGTTTACAGTAATTTTCCAATTGCCATTTTCAAGTTTCTTTCCTTTAACAATTCCTTTTTTTAATTTTACTATATCCTTTTGTAGAGAATTAGATAATATTTTCCATGAATAATTGCAATTAATATCATTAAGTTCTGTGTCTTTAAATTCGAAGCTTTCCAATTCTGATCCAATTTCAAATATAAGAACTTCAGTAAAGGTTGGCTCGTAATCATTAGCATTCACAAAAACAGTACTTTGTCTTTGATAAACAAAAACTATCTTATTTCCATCGTATATTTTGTATTGTTCAAGAGTAGTTAAATCTGCATTAATTTCAAATGAGGAGTTGGGATAAACAGCAAAATTTTCAGGATCTTTGATTTTTTTATTATCTGACTTACCATTACAAGCAGAACCTAACAATGCAATAAACATCATTAATATTAATCCTTTTAGCAGTTTCTTCATAAATTGGTTGTTCACTAAAATAATCATTTCACAAACATAATATTTTAAATCGTACTCTTATGTAATAAGTTCAAGATTTCTAACTATTAGTCCGAATGCCACAATGAGTCGTTGTTTTTCTTTTTAGCTTGTTCAATTAAAGTTTCTGAAACTAATGTATTAGAGAAATATTTAAATAAACTATAGTACAATCCCTCGTTTCTTGAATGCCATTTATTTTCGAAATAATAGTTTCCTTGATAATCAAAATAAAGGTTAACTGATTTCTTTTTTTCAAACTTTAATTCAACATAATTCCTTATCATAGTAAACGATGCGGAATCCGAAGGAATAATTTTTTGGGAATTTAATTTATCAATGCAATCATTATAATTTACAAACATATTTTCCAAACCCAGACCATTATTTTCAAAGTAGTATTTATACCTTCCTTTAAAATTATCCATGGTATATGCTATTTTTGATTTAAGATTCCATTCAACAGTATATATTTTTATTAAGGTGACTCCTACTTCTGAGTCTTTCTGAGCATAAATATTTGAATTGATGTTGTGAATTAAAAAAAATAATAAAAATAGATTTTTCATATAATATACTTTAAGTTCTAATACAAACATAGCATTTTATAGCTAATTGTCTTAAAATGCATGGGAATTTCATTTAATTATAGCAGAAATTTGGGGTGGAGAAATGGCTCTTTTTATTTTGTTTGTGTTGGCTAGTGTGATAGGCAAAATAAAATGTGCCATTTTGGGATGGGGAACTTCATTTTTTTGTGTGGGAGGAAAAAGTTTTAGCATGAAGGGAGGGGCTGCTTCAAGTGTTGTAAGTTTGCACAAAAGGTGCTGAATGCTGCTAGCCAAAACAAATTTGTGCTGTTCAGTCATCCGTAAAAAAAGGCTTTCAGTTAACGTTTTTTGCATATACGCTGGTGGCGATTATTGCACCGAACCAAAAACCGTGAGCAGCAAAGTTAATAGAAATTAAAGGCTTTGCAATAGAGCACCAAGCCCGCCACTGGCGGATATGCAATGTTATGCGATGGCATTTCCCACTTCCATAGAAAGTCACGATTAGTTGCGAACAGCAGTGTAACGCCCATGAATAGTGCCAGGGGCTCCGTGTGTTTGGGTGTTTTAATTTTTTAAAGAGGGAGGGGGAGAAAAAAAAATTGAAATCCTGCGTAGGAAAAATGGAAGCTTATTTATAATTTTTGGTTTGCGCGATTGGTTTTAGAGGGAATTATGAATGTGCTTATATGTGCGAAAGGGTAAAGTAATGACTTTCTTGCTTTGTACTGATATCGGCAGATAGGAGCATTCTGGAATAGGCTTACATTGGTATCAAATGGGTTTGTCATAGGTTTCGTATGCCTTTATAATGGCTTTATCATTCTTTAGCCAAGCCTTAGCCATACCTTCGTGATACCTTTTTCATATTAGGCAAAGCTTCAGAAATAAAAATAGGTTATTTCTTGTTTTTTATAATTGAAAATTAGGTTTAAAAATTTTCGCCTTTCCACATAACATTTAACTTTTACTTACTGACAATCAGCTTTCTCACAAACAGCTCCCTATCGATTAACAGTTCCACAAAATAAACCCCATGTGCATTTTTGCCTAAATCAATTTGTTTTTGAAAAGTACCTGTGTGATTTTGTTCTATAGTTTCGAAAATGACTGCACCAGTTAAGTTTCTTACTATAATATTTGCCATACCTGGTTGGGCTGAGTGATAATGTATGGTAAAGCTACTTTGAGTGGGGTTAGGGTAAATATTTAGGTCATTCCTTTTACTTCCAGAATTGATTTGATTTGTTGTGTCATAATCCTTAATTTTGACAATAAAGGCATTTGCATAATAATCCGTTTCCAAAAGAATGTTTCCAAAACCTGTTTTCCCGGTAAACATCCCCGTTAGATAACAGTTATTTTCTTCGTCATTAATCAAGGACATGGCACTCGGTTCAGAATATACATCATTATATGTGTGGGTACTGGTAAGCCATATAAGATCACCCTTATTATTTAACTTTGCCACAAAGATATTAGCCGTATTTTCAGGCCCTTCACGGGTAAATATTTTATTTCCTATTTCAATAGTATCATGAAAAGTTCCCCCGATAAAAATATTACTATTTTTATCTAAGCTTATCCCTCCTACTATGTTTGCATGGCCTCTTATTCTTTTTATATTTTTAACCCATTCTAAACTACCATCAGATCTATATTTAGCCACAAAAGGATTAGCAAAATTTGCGGTTCGATTGGGTCCAGAATAATATATATTACTGCCATATAAAGTTACCGCATTTCCTCCTCGCCCAAATGTGGCAGTAGTGTCATAACTTCCGGTTATGTAAACATTTCCATCAGAATCTGAAGTGATTTCTCCTACGGCATCCGATATTACCCCGCCCGCTTTTTCCGCCCAAAGAAAATTTCCTTCCAAATCGTAACTTCCTAAAAAAATATCGGTACTTGGACTTCCCCAAGGGGCTGTAATAGATGCAAGAGTAGCCGTATCTGGTGCTGTGCCAAATAATATCTTACCTATAATGAAGCCTGAGATAAATATTTGATTTCCGCTAATACTTAGTTTGGAGCAATTAATAGAATTAATATTTCCATCATTTACTGCTTTAAACAACCGCAGCCATTTTAAATTCCCGTCTTTGTCATATTTGGCAAGAATTCCATTGGTTTGAGGAAAGTAATCCCCGTACAGTATAGTATCTCCGATTATGATTTCTTTTGTATATTGACCTAATACAAATATATTTCCTTCAGAATCAGTTTTTACATTTTTAAGACCTTGAGAATGCACACCTTTAATGTGTCTTGCCCAGATAAAATTACCGGCTGTGTCGTACCTGGCTAAAAACCCATCCCAGTTTTCCTGAAATTGTAAAGTATCGCTGTTGTTTCCGGAACCAAAAAACACAGATCCGCTGAAAGTGCCCGTAACATACAAGCTTCCAGTTCTATTGTCTATGCATATTCCTTCAATCCCTTTACCTTGCCTTATAGCCCATTTTAGATTACCCAATTTATCAATTTTAATAATAAAATTTTCCATTGTATGTCTTCCAGGTGCAGGAGTCGCGGCAATAAGCATTTTATCATTAATACTTATTGTGTCCAAATAATAACCTGCGACATAAATATTTCCAGCCTCATCCTTGTCCATAAATTCTCCGAAAGCCCTTCCAAACTTTACACCTTTTCCCTCAATTGCCCATTCGAACGTTTGTCCATGGATATTAAGATGAAAAAGCAAACAAAATAAAAAAATTATTCTCATTTCCATATTTACTTCTAGTAAGAAAATTTATGCCATCTTAAAAAAGGTTATTAAAAGCAGATGTTTAATAAGATTTTACTTTTCTGGGGAAAATAAAATGAATATAACGGGAATTTTGTTTCCCAAAAATTTGGTAATTATAAAATTCATGTTTAACATTGAATTAATATATTATCAAAAAAGCAATTCATATGAAAAAAAAAACTACTTTGTGTTTTAGCTATTTTATTGTTAATCACCAATATCACAATTGGGCAACAGCCTCCTGTTTTTTTTGGAATTAATGCGTGGATGCCAAAATATGTAGGAACTCAAGATGTAGGTGGGAAGTTGGATGGGCTATGGGGAACTGTTTCGCAATCTTCACCTGCATATATTAGAATAGGTGGTATTGACTTTGATAATTTAAATCCGGCTGTAGTAACAGGATATAGAAAAAATTTAACCGACATGATTGGACAGATAAGAGCTAAAATGCCGAATGTCATAATAATCGTGCAAATACCTGTGAATAATGAAGTATATACTCCTGCTCAGGCGGCTTCCTTAGTAACATTTCTGAATCAGACAGAGGGCTTGAATATTATCAATTTTTCTATTGGAAATGAACCCTCAAGCGAATATAATACAGCTGGAGTAGATTATACTGCTGCTGAAATTGTAAACTATTTTTCACTTTTTTCTATAGCAATTCGCGATGCTCAGGAATTAATAAATACTACTCCCTTAACAATATGGGGTCCTGATTTGAATGAAAATGATTATTCTTATGGACCTAAATGGGTATTGCGGGATCTTTTAGGTGGAGATCCATATTCCTCCATTAATGATATTTGTCTTATGCGTGATAATAAAAATCGCTATATTTTAGATGTTTTAGCTTTTCATACATATCCATACGGGCCCAGTTATACACGAAATGATGTAATAAGTTATCCTGGCGGTAATTTTTCAACTCAATTACAGCCTATAATTACTCTTGTAAATGCTGCCAATCAATCTCGTGGTGCCAACCCTTTAAAAATTGCAGTGACTGAATTTAATGTTAATTGGGCAAGTAATATTCATACTCAAGTTAATCCGGCAATAGATGGAGTAGGTTCTTCTTCTTTTATAGCTGGCCAATTTTGGGCAGATATGTTTTCCAATGGCCTCAAAAATTCAATAATGGCAATGATGCCTTGGTCAGTTCATGAAAGTGGAGGAGATTCAGATAATGGAGATAAGGGATATTTAGGCAATCCAAATGGAGAAATTCGCAAATCCACCTACTGGCACTTCAAACTCCTTGCTGATCATTTCAAATCAGGCACCAATTATACTGCAAATTACGCTCCTGGCACTGTTAATGGTATGCCCAATTTAAAAGCCTTTGGTTGTTATTTTACGGGAAATTCAACAATTGCAAATCAAAAATATATTATGCTGCTCAATCAAGATGAATCTGCAACCCGTGCATATACCATTCATACCAATAGCAGCTCTGGTAACATCAACTTTTCGATGCCGGGCACCAACAAAATTATAACAGGCGATATTCCTGCAAGAACCACTTTTCTAATAATGATAGACTGTGATGGAAATGAAAGTGGTCGGTGGATCTATAAGGAAACCGATAATCTTGCAAATCAATCTCCTCAATGGATTGAAGTTTCAAATGATAAGCATTTTACGGTAAGTTTTGATCCCCCATTATATCCCAGTTTGAATTTATCCCCCTGTATAACTGTAACGGCTTCTACAACTACCTCCAATACAGTTTATTCTTATATAGCTACTCCTCCTGGCATGACACCAGGTACTAATAATAACGAATTTACTTTGTGTTCCACGAATACTGAAATTCAACATTTTATTATAGCTACAAATAATAATGGATGTAAAGTTGTTGAAGGCGTTACAACTGACCAGGGCATTGCCGTTGGAGGTTGTGGACCTGAAATCACAGGATCAAATGCTACTTGTTCAGGTAATTATCTAAATGGAACAGCTTCAATTACTAATTGTTATAATTGCACTGCTATTGAATGGAACACAGGTAGTACATTATATACTTTAAATAATTTATCACCCGGAACATATACTGCAGTGGTAACAAACATTTCCGCACTAAGTGGACAGCCCTGTACAGATACTTACACGGTAACTTTAAATCCGGATTTTATTCAGCAAAAGAAAATTACAGGTAATGCATATTGGAATAACTCAGGAAAGGTAGCAGGTATAGTTGAAATAGAAAACGGAGGCAAATTATATATCAATTCTCCATTGCTTGAAGTTGCTTCTAATACAAAGTTTATTGTAAAAAGTGGCGGGGAAATGATTGTTAATGCATCAACCATTCAGGCTATGAGCAATTGTTTTTCTGGAAATTGGCAAGGTATAGAAGTAAAGCCCGGTGGAAGATTAATTTTAAATGACGGTGCTCAAATAAAAATAAAGGGAAATGGAAAAATACTTATTGAAGCAACAACTGCATCTGTAGGCCATTTAAATTATAATCAGGGTGCCATAATTAATCTTACTGATGCTGCAAGCACTTTGGAACTACAAGGCGTACTTAATATTGGTGCAAATGCAGTATTTACATTTTCAGGCAACGGATTTATTAAATTCAATAAACCTTCAGCGCCTTTTGATAATGTTCAGGCTGCTTCCGGGAGTTCAATAAATATTACAAAGAGCAGTGATACCCAAAAAGTCATTGAGGTTACTCAGGGCCATTTAGTGCTTCCGGCAAATCTTACCCTATTTAGATTAAACTTGTGCAAAGTTGAACTTGGATCTTATTCTTATATAATGCCAATTGGAACTAACACAGAGATTGAACTAAGAAGAACACGGATAGCAAGTAATATTGGTACAGCAAACAGTAATCATAACGGTTTCAGCCTTAATGGACAAAGCAAGGTTTATATTTGGGGAAGCATATTTGAAAATGGCAATTATGGACTTCGTTCATTGTCTGTTCATGGGAATTCAAATATTACTATTATCTCAAGTACATTTAGAAACTGTTATATTGCTGGTTTGTATACAACTGGAAGCGGAGTGATAATGACAGATGTTACCTTTAAAAACAATGAAACTGGGTGGTTTGCCCAGGGGATGAAATCACCTTCCGTTCTTGGAAGTGTAACAATGGGAGGATCAGTCGCTAATGCCAATTATGACGGTATTAATTATCATGGGGGCAGCAATGCGACTTTAACTCTCAATAGTTCAAATATTTCAAATAATTTGATTGGAGGCATATACGTCTCTGGCGCAAATATTAAGATAAGATGCAGCTCCATAAAAAACAATGCATATGAAGGTATATTTATGGATAATAACTCTACCCTCACAATGAGCAGCGACCATGAAACAGGTTATAATGACCTAAGAGGAAATGGTTTTGATGCTGCCTATGGTAATGGAGATAAGATTAATATTAGATTCAAAAATGCGAAAAATTTCCTTGTAAATAATGGATATAATAATTTATCAACGGGTACTAATGTGCATTATAAATGTGCAAGTACAGATAATGTTTGTGATCCATCTATTGATGGAACACTTAGAATAGATTATAATAACTGTGGCAATAATAACTGTTCAGACATACATATTCAAGCTAATAATAACAGATGGATTTCAGATCAAATTACATTCCCTGCACTACCCAGATACAAAAAAGAATATAAATTAACCACAAGCTATAATTGTTATCATAATCAATACTCGCAAGGTCAGACAAGAAAAATCCTACTCAAAGATGATTATCCTCAAAACAATCAGAGTTGCCCTTCAAGTGGAGGCGGAGGAGTAATAGTAATAGATAATCCTTTATTCTTTTGCCCATCCTGTATTGTGATTAACACGCCTTCTTTTAATAATAAAAAAATAAATTTAGCTGTAAGGGAAATAATTGAGAAAGTAGTACCTGACCAAACGGGTTCTCAAAATACAAATAGGATTGCTGTGCAAAATTTCCATGAAATATTTAAATATCTAAAAGATAATGAACCTGCAATAAACAATAAAGATGCTTATTTAATTAAACTATCCTATCAATATATGCTGGAAGCCCTTGGGAATGCATATATAAATAATGAACTTCAGGAAGTTTCTTTAAATTCAAATATGCCTGATGAAGTCTTGAAGGTATTGGATACTCAGAATTATATTTTAGACTATTCCGATTGTTTTACACCGGCCTTATATGAAGATAAGAAGATTTCTTTGGGGTTAGATAAAGGACAGGTTTTAAGACTTGCAGGAAAACGTAATCTGGCATTAAATGAATTTAATAATATACTTTCAGGTGCAACATTGTCTGATAAAGAAACTATAGAATCCTGGATTTGTTTAACTGAAAAAGAATTAAGTTTACAAAATGAGCTTATTGACATACATGAATTTACATCTGAAATTGAAAGCTGTCCAAAAACAAGAAAAAGAAATTCCACTTCTTCAAATAGATTTGTGCAGGAATTAGAACTGAAGGAAAATGAACATAAACATAAAGATTTTAATTTTAAATTATATCCGAATCCTGCAAGCAATGCTGTTAAGGTTCAGTTACCGGGAACAGATACTTATTCAGAACTGATTATTTATAATTCGTTAGGAATACAGGTAAAAACAATTCAATTAAATACAGAACAAGAACTATTTATTGATTGTACACATTTTGCAACAGGCATTTATCAATTTGTTTTAAAATCAGGAAATAGCGTTTTAGTTGAACGACTTGTTATTAGTAAATAACAAAACTAACAGAAGAAAAATTGCAGGAACTTTGGGTGAGAGGAAATAGCTCTTTGACTTTTGCCAAGGTGTGTTGGCTTTTGGGATGTGGCAAAAGGCAATGTGCTATTGTGCGGCTGGGGATTTCAATTTTTTTTTTGCGGGTGGGGAAAAATTAAAGCACGAAGCGTAAGGCTGCTCTGAACCTTGAAGATTGCAGAAAAGGTGCTCAATGAAAAAGACAAAAAAGGCTCGCGTTCCTTTCTGTCATTGCGTTACAGAATGCTATTGCATAACGTTATTTGCATATACGCAGGTGGCGATTATTGCACCGAACCAAAAACCGCGGGCAGCAAAGTTAATAGAAATTAAAGGCTTTGCAATAGAGTACCTAGACCGCCACTTGAGGATATGCAATG
>JACCXN010000029.1 GCA_013696965.1 Bacteroidota bacterium
CATAATCATTGTTTACCTGGACAATTTCAGGAGTAAAAGTCTGGCAGGGCACACAGTTAACATAAAAAAAATCCAGCAAAACTGTTTTTCCTTTTCCGAGTTCTGTATATAGATTCCACTCAGTCCCATCTGTATCGGTGAATGTAAAGTCAGGGGCCGTTTGGGTTCTACCTTGAGAAGAAACCGTAATAAGAATTAAAAAACAAATTATTTTTTGCATAACTACTTATTTTTAATGTCGGAAAAGCAAATTAACAAAATTTCTCCTTAAATTGCAATGTTTATAGTTGTTATCTATGAAATAGCCATGCACCGAACAGTGCAAAAACACTAATGAAGATAGCATGGCGAAACGTAAGTTCTTGAAATCAAAGATTCATGGAACACCTTTAAAAATTAAAAGACAAGTGAATAATACATTAAAAAAAACAATTATGGTAATGAACAATTCCATATGACCTTTAAAAAACAAATTATCTACATATGAAGAGATATACTATTCTGACTATTTTCTTTCTGTCAATTCTTGCTATTTCCTTTGATATTATAGAACCTTTTCACGGGAGAAAAAGTGCAGGACCTGCTGTTTATAGTACAGGAGCACCTGGAGAAGGAACCTGTGCCTCTGTTGGTTGTCATAATGATTTAGGTGGGCCAAACATTGGAACAGGTTTATCGGTAATTGATGTAAATTCTGGAATCAGCGAATATGCTGAAGGCGATACTTTAAATATAAAAATTAAAATTAGTCAGTCTGCTTTTACACGTTTCGGTTTCCAGGTAGTGGCACTCTCAAACAATAATAATTTAAATACAGGGACTTGGGTATTGTCTGATACCAATGCAACTCAGACAGCACAACCAACCTTTGGAAATTATCAGGACAGGATTTACGTACAGCATACGGCATCAGGTATTGATTTTGCTTCCGATGAAGCAGAATGGTCATTTAAATGGATAGCCCCTTCTGAAAACACAGGTAACATTACTTTTTACGCAGCTACTCTTTCTGCTGACAGTGATACTTATAAAACAGGCGATTATACTTATACTTCCTCTCTTCAGATTAATCCCATATCTGCTTCATCTTTAAATAGAGAGGGAAAGCTGATGGAAATGAAAATTTATCCAAATCCTGCAAGGGATAAAATAACTGTTTCTGGAGAGTTCAATACTTCAGATTTTGTACTGATTCGTATTATTGATTTTTCAGGAAAGGTATTTAAATCTGAAAAAATAACACCGATCTCTTTTTCTCAATTGGAGATAAGTGTTATTGAAGTGCCGAAAGGCATTTATTTTCTGGAAGTAATATATCAAGGGGAGCCCTTGCGGAAGAAAATTTTAATTTTGAATTAAAGTTGCTTATTCCTCAATTACAATCCCTAAAGAGTTTAAGAAACCATACAAACAGCACAATTGAAAGCCCTGAAAAATTCTGCAAGTATAAATTTAAATAGTCCTTTTTATAAGAATTAAAATCGAACCCCGATAACTAAAATATCATCCACCTGGTCCAGTTTTCCTTTCCATTCATCCAGGTAACAACTCAATACTAATTGTTGTTCCTCCATTTCAAGATGGCTTATTTTAAAGAGCACTTCCTTTAATTTTTTCTTCATAAACTTTTTTCCTCTTACACCTCCAAACTGATCTGCAAACCCATCTTTGAAAAGATAAATACTAGTACCCGGTTTTATAGGGATACTATGATTTGTGTATGTCCTTTCCTTCCCTAATACCCTGCCGCCTGTTCCGTATTTTTCTCCTTTTATTTCATATGTAGATAATTGTTTTTTTAAGGTCACATGGAATACGCCATGTTATATTCATTAGTGTTTGTGAACGGTTCGTGCATGGCTATTTCACTTAATTCGTTCTTTTCGTTTTCTTTTTTAACTACAATTAAGGAACGATTAGCTCCAGAAAAAAAGAGCTTTTGTTTGATAGGATCATAGGAGCACAATGCAATTTCCATCCCGTCCTGCAATTGTGAAGTGTTTTCATCTGTATATAATTTGCTTTTTAAAGGTCAGATGGAATCTTCATGCTATATTCATACCCTTTTGTGAACAATAGTGCATAAAGATTTCATATTGCTTTAAAGCCAGCCTCAGCCCTTTGTGAACATCTTCAATTATCAATGAAGGGGCAGAAATGTTTTTATCATTAACTGCACGGTAAAGCAGACTCTGACCTAACATACTTACAAAAGCACCGAGTACTCCATGTCCTGTGCAGTCTACCGCTGCTAAAAAGTATTTATTGTTTTTATCAACCGAACCAATAAAAGTCACCACTCACAATATCCTTGGGTCTATAAAGAATAAACGAATTAGGAAAAGCTTTTGAAATTCTATCACGCTCAGGAAGCACAGCCTCCTGTATTAGTTTTGCGTAATTTATACTCTCAATTAAATCGTTGTTTTTTTTATTGGTTTTGTCTGCAAGGCGGGCTACTTTCTCATTTATTATTTTTTTTAACCTGGATGATGAACTACCCTTTTTTTTTCTGGTCTCTTTTATCATTTTTTAGCTCTGTAATTAGTTCATTTTTTCATCTACAAAGTATTCCCAAAGTGAGTCTTTAATGTATTGTTTGTTTTAAGTATTTGTTAATTTATTACACTTGGCGAATTCAAGTTTCTTTATTACTTATTTTTAAAGTAGCTTTAAAAAACGTTAATCAATGCCCTACATATGAAAAAAACCATTGCATTAATTGCCCACAACAGCCGAAAAAACGATCTTTTAAATTGGGCAAAAGTTAATTTAGCCCTACTTCGGGAACAAAATTTAATTGGGACAAGTAATACTTCAAAACTAATTAATGATATGCTGGATCTTGATGTTAAACCATTCGGCCATGGGCCAAGTGGCGGAGATATTTTGCTGGCGGCCAAAATTTTACAGGGAGAAGTAGATAAAGTGATTTTCTTTATAGATGCTGAAACCCCTCATGGGCATGAGCATGACATTCAGACCCTTATTCGTACTGCTGTAATCAATAATATACCAATTGCCTTAAACAGGGCTTCTGCTGATTTAATAGTTCAATTTTTGGAGTAGCTAACAGCCTTATTCTTGTCTGCTTTGTCTTTGTCACAATAGCTAACACACATGGCCAAAATTGTGTTCAGGTGTCTTAGTGGCAATTCAATCCATTTAGATGCGATTGCCCAGATTAATCATTCTTGTCATTTAAATGGGACATGTAATAATTCGAAATTACTTTACAATAGTAATTTTTGCGTGAGAATTTTAGTTTTTATTCTTCCAAACAAAAAAGCCCGGAAAAATGGAGGCCACTGAAAAAGCTAATTCCAAAGGGATGATACAATTATAGATTAATATTTTTAATTCCAGTTCAACCCCGGAGTGGTGAAATTATTGATTGTTTGTTTTTATAACACCCCTTCGGGGTTTTGGTTTTAATTGTTGTTATTTTCTGTAATCCTGTCACCCCTTGGGGGTTAACGCAAATGGTTTCACTGGCTCATGCATTGTTCCGCCATGGTTAATGTGAGCATAAATAAGGGGAGTTTAAAAGTCATTTAGAGCGTTCACCTTCTTAAGCCAACGGCAGTGTAAAAATCACTGTAGTTCCTTTGTGTTCTTCACTTTCAATATAAATTTCACCACCATTTTGGCTGACAAAATACTTCACCAGTTTTAAACCCATGCCTGTGCCTTCTTCATTTTCAGTCCCTGTTTCAGAAATACTTTCTTTCTCAAACAGCTTGTCTTTTACTTCTATGGACATTCCCACGCCATTATCTGTAATGTGAACCTCCGCCATGGAGCCTTTTAAATGGGCAGTAATAAGAATTCGGCCACCTTTTTGCGTAAATTTTATGGAATTGTTCACCAGGTTTTGCACAATGGATTTTAGCATATTGGTGTCTGCAACAATAAAAATTTCATTTTGGATTAAATTTTCTATTTTGATGTCTTTATTCTTGGCATTCTCTAAGGACACAGCCAGTGCATCATTTACAGCCAAAAACAGCCTGGCTTTAGCAGGGTCATAACTTGCTTTTTCTTGCTTTGACTTTACCCAGGCAATCAGTTCATTAAGCTGCTGAAGTAGTTTTGTGGAGGAACGGTGTATAATATCCGAAAATTCTTTAATGTGTTCTTTCTCAAGAGTTTTTACATTGTTTTTTAATATTTCTGATGAACTGACAATTCCTGCCAGCGGATTTTTCAAATCATGGGAAATAACGGAAATTATCTTTTCTGTTGCCTCATTTATTTCTTTTAAATCCTGATTGTACTTTTTTACTTCATCTTCTATTTCTTTTCTTTTGGTGATATCCTGTGAAACTTCCAAAATAGATATTGGTTTTCCTTCTTCATCTTTCAATAATGTAATCTGAGTCAAGGAATTAACCAACTTTCCGCTTTTTGTTTTCGCAGTAAATTCGCCTTTCCATTCGCCATTTTCCAAAATTTCCTCTTTAATTTTACTATATGGCTTTCCGAATTCAA
>JACCXN010000030.1 GCA_013696965.1 Bacteroidota bacterium
CTCTTAATGTATGAAGAGGAGTTCTTCCTTCTTTATAACCTTCTGATCTTGCCATCTCTGCTCCACCTAATCTACCAGAAACAAGAACCTTAATTCCTTCTGCTCCCATTCTCATTGAAGAAGCTACAGACATTTTCGCAGCTCTTCTAAATGAAATCCTTCCTTCTATCTGACGTGCGATACCATCTGCTACTAATTTAGCATCAAGCTCTGGTCTTTTAATTTCAAAGATATTTATTTGAACTTCTTTTTTAGTGATTTTCTTAAGCTCTTCTTTCAACTTATCAACTTCTTGTCCGCCTTTTCCAATAATAATTCCCGGACGAGCCGTATTAATGGTAACAGTAATAAGTTTTAAAGTTCTTTCAATGATAATTTTGGAGATACTTGCCTTTGGAAGACGAGCATACAAATAAGTTCTTATTTTTTCATCCTCAACTAGCTTGTCAGCATAATTTTTACCACCGTACCAATTAGAATCCCATCCTTTGATGACACCTAATCTGAATCCTATTGGATGTACCTTTTGTCCCATTAATTCGAATTATTTACTTCGTTAACAACTTCTTTATTATCTAAAATCACTGTAACATGATTTGAACGTTTTCTGATTCTGTGCCCACGACCTTGAGGAGCTGGACGCAATCTTTTCAGTTGGCGACCACTGTCTACAAAAATCTCTTTAACAAATAAGTTACTATCACCAGCTCTTTGACCAGATTTAGTTTCAAAGTTTGCAATTGCAGAGGTTATCAATTTTTCAATTCTGACAGCAGCTTGCTTTGAGGTAAACTGTAATAAGCTTAATGCCTTATAAACATCTAATCCTCTAACCATATCAGCAACCAAACGCATCTTTCTTGGAGATGTAGGGCAGTCGTTCAACTTAGCGATGTAAGTTGATTTTCTAGCTTCCTTCCTGGCGTCTGCCGTTATTTTTTTTCTAGTTCCCATGATTACTTATTACTTTTTGCCTTTATCTTTTTTTCCAGCGTGACCTCTGAAAGTTCTTGTTGGAGAAAATTCTCCGAATTTATGGCCAACCATATTCTCTGTTACATATACAGGAATAAATTTATTCCCATTGTGTACAGCTATTGTCTGCCCAACAAAGTCGGGAGAAATCATTGATCTACGAGACCATGTTTTGATAACTGTTTTCTTTCCTGCAGTGACCATATCCATGATTTTTTTCTCAAGTTTATAGTCAATAAAAGGTCCTTTTTTTAATGAACGCGCCATAGTTTATTATTTCTTTCTTTTTTCAAGAATATATTTATTTGACATTTTTTTAGGATACCTGGTTTTAAATCCTTTAGCTTTAATACCATTCCTAGATCTTGGATGACCACCTGATGATCTTCCTTCACCACCACCCATTGGGTGATCGACAGGATTCATCGCTACTGGCCTTGTTCTTGGACGTCTTCCTAACCATCTGCTTCTACCCGCTTTTCCTGAAACCTCAAGACTGTGATCAGAATTAGAAACCGTTCCAATAGTAGCCATACAAGTAACCAAAATCATTCTAGTTTCGCCAGAAGGCATTTTAATTACAGCATATTTACCATCTCTTGCAGATAACTGGGCATATGTACCAGCACTTCTTGCAATGTTTGCTCCTTGGCCAGGGCGCAATTCAATATTATGAATTACAGTACCCAATGGAACTTCACTTAAAAACAATGCGTTTCCGATTTCAGGTGAAGCGCCTTTTCCTGATACAATAGTTTGGCCTGCTTTTAAACCAGTAGGTGCAATAATATATCTTTTTTCACCATCTGCATAATTAACAAGGGCTATTCTAGCAGTCCTGTTAGGATCATATTCAATTGATTTTACAACACCAGGGATTCCCTGTTTATCTCTTTTAAAATCAATAATCCTGTACATTTTTTTATGACCACCACCAATGTAGCGCATAGTCATTTTTCCTCTATCGTTCCTTCCGCCCGATCTTTTAATAGGAACAAGTAATGATTTCTCAGGCGAATCAGTAGTTAACTCGCTAAAAGTACTTGCAACTTTAAATCTTGTACCGGGGGTTACCGGATTGAATTTTTTAACAGCCATTTTGTATTATTATATATTGCTATAAAAATCTATTGTATCACCATCTTTCAATGAAACAACCGCTTTTTTGAAAGCTTTTGTTCTTCCTGTTACCAGGCCTGCTTTAGTATTTCTGCTTTTTGCTTTACCTGCATAGCGCATTGTATTAACATCAGTAACAGTAACACTATATAGCTTTTCAATAGCGTCTTTAATTTGTAATTTATTTGCATCATATTTAACAACAAAACCATAACGGTTTAATTTGTCTGTGATACCTGTCATTTTTTCGGTAACTACCGGCTTTAAAATAATTTCCATCTCCTTAATTACTTAAAATGTTGTCAATTTTCTCAATTGAACCCTCTGTCAAAACTAAAATACTAGCGTTTAATATATCGTAAGTATTTAAATCCGAAGCAGTTACAACTTTCGCCCTCTGTAAATTTCGGGAGGACAAATATATACTTTTATTTGAATCGGAAAGCACTAAGAGTGTTTTTTTATCCGAAAGTTTTAAATTATTTAAAATTTCGATAAAATTCTTAGTCTTAGGAGCATCAAAAGAAAGATCTTCAAGAACAAAAAGGCTATCAGATTTCATTTTATGTGCAAGTGCAGACATACGAGCCAATCTTTTAAGCTTCTTGTTTAACTTAAAGTCATAATCTCTTGGCTGTGGTCCAAAAACTCTACCACCTCCACGGAACAAAGGATTCTTAATACTTCCTTTTCTTGCTCCACCGGTACCCTTTTGCTTATGCAGCTTTCTGGTAGAACCGGAAATTTCATTTCTTTGTTTTGCCTTATGCGTACCTTGTCTTTGATTGGCAAGATATTGTTTTACATCCAGGTATATTGCATGGTCATTCGGTTCGATACCATATATGGCATCATTTAAAACAACTTTTTTTGTTGTTGCTTTACCGCTTTTATTTAATACTGCTACTTCCATCTTATTTCTCAACTATTACGTATGAACCTTTAGCTCCTGGTATGGAACCTTTAACAATCAAAAGATTCTTTTCAGGTATAACTTTAAATACTTCAAGATTTTGAATCTTCACTCTGTCTCCCCCTGTTCTTCCGGCCATTCTCATTCCTTTAAATACTCTTGAAGGATATGAAGAAGCTCCAAGTGAACCTGGTGCTCTTAGTCTGTTGTGCTGACCGTGAGTTTGCATACCAACACCACTAAATCCGTGTCTTTTTACAACACCTTGAAAACCTTTTCCTTTCGAAGTACCAATAACATCAATCCATTCGCCTTCTGCAAAAAGATCAACAGTTACTAAATCTCCAACAGTCTTCTCATCTTCAAAGTATTTAAACTCCAAAACTTTTCTTTTGGGAGTTGTTCCTGCTTTAGCAAAATGGCCTTTCATTGCACCAGAAGTATTCTTTTCCTTTTTTTCATCATAGGAAAGCTGAACTGCTGCATATCCATCACTGTCTAAGGTTTTTACTTGTGTTACCACACAAGGACCGGCTTCTATAATTGTACATGGGATACTTTTCCCAGCGGCACTGAAAAGACTGGTCATTCCAATTTTTTTACCTATTATTCCAGACATTTTTATTTAATTCTAATTTATAATTACAAGCATTATTTATTTTGTTTTCGATGCATGCTGTGATGCATTTTAAAACTAAACTTTGATTTCAACTTCAACTCCACTAGGAAGTTCAAGTTTCATAAGCGCATCCACAGTTTTGGATGTAGAACTGTAAATATCCAGCAATCTTTTATACGAACAAAGCTGAAATTGCTCTCTTGCTTTTTTATTAACGTGCGGAGACCTTAAAACTGTAAATATCCTTTTATTTGTAGGAAGTGGAATAGGTCCGCTTACTATGGCACCTGTTAATTTAACAGTTTTCACGATTTTTTCAGCTGATTTATCAACCAGGTTAAAATCGTATGATTTTAGTTTAATTCTTATTTTTTGGCTCATTTTGAGTATTTAAAAGAACGATTAAATTATTAAGCTTTTACTGATTTACCTTTTATTTTGGTTATTACCTCTTCGGCAACATTTTTAGGCGCTTCCTGATAGTGTGAAAACTCCATTGTAGAAGATGCTCTTCCAGAAGAAATAGTTCTTAAAGAAGTAACATAACCAAACATTTCAGAAAGTGGAACTTTAGCTCTTACAACTTGCGCGCCTGCTTTTGAATCCATCCCCTCAATCATACCTCTTCTTTTGTTTAGGTCACCAACCACATCACCCATATAAGCATCAGGCGTAACAACTTCAACTTTCATTATTGGCTCTAAAAGAACAGGATTTGCTTTTTTACAAGCCTCTTTAAAGGCAAGTCTTGCACAAATTTCAAATGATAAGGCATCAGAATCCACCGCATGGAATGAACCATCAGATAATTTCACTTGTAAACTATCCATTTGGTATCCGGCAAGAACTCCATTAACCATCGCAGATTTGAATCCTTTTTCAACAGATGGAATAAATTCTCTTGGAATATTACCACCAACTACTTCATTAATAAAAGTAAGGCCAGTCTTTTCTGGTTCGGCAGGCCCAATTGTAACAACAATATCAGCAAATTTACCACGACCACCAGATTGTTTCTTATATACTTCACGATGTGTAACGGTTCCTGTAATAGTTTCTTTGTAAGAAACCTGAGGCGCGCCTTGATTACACTCTACTTTGAATTCTCTTCTTAAACGGTCTACTATGATTTCAAGATGAAGCTCACCCATACCACTAATAACTGTTTGACCAGTTTCATCGTCAGTATGAACTTTAAAAGTAGGATCTTCTTCAGCAAGTTTTGAAAGCGCCATACCTAACTTGTCAATATCAGCCTGTGTTTTAGGCTCAATTGCAAGACCAATAACTGGTTCAGGGAAAGTCATGGACTCAAGAACGATAGGGAACTTTTCATCACATAAAGTATCTCCAGTACGGATATCTTTAAAACCAACAGCAGCACCAATATCTCCAGCTTCAATACGTGGAATTGGATTTTGTTTATTGGCATGCATTTGAAAAATTCTTGAAATACGTTCTTTATTTTGAGTTCTGGTATTTAATACATAAGATCCTGCATCAAGTGCACCTGAATAAACTCTAAAGAAAGCAAGCCTACCAACAAAAGGATCTGTAGCAATTTTAAATGCAAGAGCTGCAAAATGATCTTTTGGATCTGGTTTTCTAATTTCTTCCTTGTCTGTTTTAGGATTAATTCCTGAAACTGATTCAACATCCATCGGGCTAGGAAGAAATTCCATTACCGCATCAAGCATGGTTTGAACACCTTTATTCTTAAAGGCAGAACCACACATCATAGGAATTATTGACATATCAAGGGTAGCTTTTCTAATAGCAGCTTTTAATTCTGCTTCAGTAATAGAATCTGGATTGTCAAAGAATTTCTCCATTAAATGATCGTCATATTCTGCAACTGCTTCAACTAATTTCTCTCTCCATTCTGCAGCAGAAGCAACAAGGTCGGCAGGCATTGGAATTTCTGTAAAAGTCATTCCTTGCGTAGCGTCATCCCATTCAATGGCTCTGTTGGAAATAAGATCCACAACACCAGAGAATTTTTCTTCATTACCAATTGGGATTTGAAGAGGAACAGGTCTTGCTCCTAATTTTTCTTTAACCTGTGCAATAACACTAAAGAAATCTGCACCGGCACGATCCATTTTATTAACGAATCCTAAACGAGGCACTTTATATTTATTTGCTTGTCTCCAAACGGTCTCAGATTGAGGCTCAACACCACCAACTGCGCAAAAAAGAGCAACAGCACCATCAAGTACACGTAAAGAACGTTCAACTTCAACAGTAAAATCAACGTGACCAGGAGTATCAATAATATTCATTTTATACTGCATACCATTGTAAGTCCAATGAGTAGTTGTGGCAGCGGAAGTAATTGTTATACCTCTTTCTTGCTCCTGAACCATCCAGTCCATTGTAGCAGCACCATCATGCACCTCGCCAATTTTGTGGCTAAGGCCTGTATAATAAAGAATACGCTCGGTAGTTGTGGTTTTACCGGCATCAATATGGGCCATAATGCCTATATTTCTTGTATATTTTAAATCTATGCTCATTATATATTTTAAAAACTATCTGACTTAACTACTAAAATCTAAAATGCGAGTATGCTTTGTTTGCTTCAGCCATTCTATGAGTATCTTCTTTCTTTTTGAAAGTAGCGCCTTCTTCTTTAGCTGCAGCCATAATTTCGCCTGCAAGCTTTAGAGCCATGGTTTTTTCATTTCTTCTACGGGTGTACATAATCATCCATTTCATTGCTAGAGAGAGTTTTCTTTCTGTTCTAACTTCCTGTGGAATTTGAAAAGTAGCCCCGCCCACTCTACGGCTTCTTACTTCAACTTGAGGAGTAACATTTGTTATGGCTTTTTTCCAAAGCTCTAAACTGTTTTCCTTAGTTCTTTCTTCAACAACTTCCAATGCATTATAAAAAATCTCATAAGCAAGATTCTTTTTCCCATCATACATTAGATTGTTAATAAACTTTGTTACCAGTTCATCATTAAATCTAGGATCTGGAGCGACTGGTCTTTTTTTGGATTTTAATTTTCTCATTTTGTATACTAGCTCTTGATGAACTTTAAAAATTAAATATTATTATTTCTTACCTTTAGCTTTTACTGGAACAGCACCAGCCTTAGGCTTTTTGGTTCCGTATTTTGATCTTCTTTGATTTCTTCCATCAACTCCTGAAGTATCTAAAGCGCCTCTTACAATATGGTATCTAACACCAGGCAAATCCTTTACCCTACCACCTCTAATCAAAACAATAGAGTGCTCTTGCAAATTATGCCCTTCTCCGGGAATATAAGCAATTACCTCTGCTCCATTAGTGATTCTTACTTTCGCAACTTTCCTCAAGGCAGAATTCGGCTTTTTTGGGGTTGTTGTATATACTTTAACGCATACTCCCCTTTTTTGAGGACAGGAATTCAGTGCAGCAGATTTGCTTTTGTTTTCTAGCTTTACACGGCCTTTACGCACCAATTGTTGTATTGTAGGCATATCTTTTGTTAATTTTTACTGTTTTTTTTTATTAAAAAATGTTCTTTATGAACGACATTATTTCTTTATTATTCCACTTCGCACTGTTTTTTGAGGAGGGCAAAGGTACAATTAAATTTAATATTAACAATATACCTGTGAAAAATATTTTAATATTTTAGGATTAATAATGAGCGTGTTAGAAGAAATAATTCAAAACCAAGGACAATTTCATCCTAATTATTTGTTTTTAAAAGCGAAAACTAATGAATAAAATTGTGTTAAATTCAGTTTATTTTATCGTTTAATAAAAAAATTAAAAACACTTAAATTATATAAATATTATTAATGGATCTTTTTCCATAAAACTGGAATTTGATCTACTATTTTCATTAAAAATTCGTTTATCTTTGATAAGAGCCGGAGCACTTAAATTAGGACATCGAAAATAAAAATATAATTTCTTACATAATTAGAATTAACGGGCTAGGATAAAAAAACATTAACAAACTCTTTTTGGCCGGAAATTTTAGAGTAATTTTGAAAAATGAATTATTTAGAAGAACTTAATGAAGTACAGTTACAGGCTGTAACCTGTATAAAAGGGCCACTAATGGTAATTGCTGGAGCTGGTTCTGGAAAAACAAAAGTACTTACATATAGAATTGCTCATTTACTAGAACAAGGCGTAGATGCTTTCAATATTTTGTCGCTGACCTTTACAAACAAGGCTGCAAAGGAAATGAAAGAAAGGATTGCTCGTATTTTAGGTGGAAGCGAGGCAAAAAACCTTTGGATGGGCACTTTTCACTCAGTATTTGCCAAAATATTACGAATAGAGGCAGAAAAACTTGGTTATCCAACAAATTTCACTATTTATGATACGGATGATTCCAAAAGCCTAATTAAAACTATAATAAAGGAAATGAACCTGGATGACAAGATTTACAAACCTAATATGGTTTTAGGTCGAATTTCCTCTGCCAAAAACAATTTGATTTCTCCTGCATCCTACCTTACAAATACTGATATACAAAGTGAAGACAGACAATCAGGCCGGCCAAAGATTGGAGAGATTTATGGTAATTATCACAAACGGTGTTTTAAGGCTGGGGCCATGGATTTTGATGACCTATTGTATCAAATGAATGTGCTTCTTCGCGATTTTCCTGAAGTATTACATAAATACCAGCACAAATTCAAGTACATACTTGTTGACGAGTACCAGGATACTAATTATTCTCAATATTTGATTGTAAAGAAACTCGCTGCGTTAAATGAAAACATTTGTGTTGTAGGTGATGATGCTCAAAGTATTTATTCCTTCAGAGGAGCAAATATTCAAAATATTCTGAATTTCAAAAAAGATTATCCTGATCTTAAAACATTTAAACTGGAACAAAACTATCGTTCAACGCAAAACATAGTAAATGCAGCAAACAGTATTATTGCTAAAAACAAAGACCAATTAAAAAAAGAGGTTTGGACCCAAAATGAATCCGGAGATAAAATAGAAATATTCAAAGCGCTTACCGACAATGAAGAGGGCTTGCAAGTAGCCCGGTCTATTTTTGAACTACGAATGAATGAACAATGCAAAGAAAGTGATTTTGCTATATTATACAGGACAAATGCTCAATCAAGAGCAATGGAAGAGGCCCTGCGAAAATTAAATATATCCTACAGAATCTATGGGGGATTATCATTTTATAAGCGTAAGGAAATAAAAGACCTGCTGGCCTATTTCAGATTGGCAGTGAATAATAACGATGAGGAAGCTCTAAAAAGAATTCTTAATTATCCTATACGAGGTATTGGGCAATCAACCGAGGATAAAATTATTGCTGCCTCCAATGATTATGATAGGGGACTTTGGTTCATACTTGAAAATATAAGCGAGTTAAAAATTGGTATTAATGGTGGTATTACAGGCAAAATTGAAGAGTTTGTAACGATGATCAAAAGTTTCACCAGTGGAATACAAACTGAAACGGCATACGAATTAGGTTATCGCATTGCCGTATCATCTGGGATTTTAAAAGACCTTTTCACAGACAGGACACCCGAAGGAGTAAGCAGGCATGAAAATATTCAAGAATTATTAAATGGATTAAAGGATTTCTCAGAAGTTCAAAACCAGGATAAAACCCGAACCCTCGATGAATTTATTCAGGACATAGCATTGCTTACAGATTCTGACGAAGATGAAGCAGATAAAAACCAGCCAAAAGTTTCCTTAATGACCATTCATGCAGCCAAAGGTCTTGAATTCCCCTATGTATATGTAGTAGGATTGGAGGAAAACCTTTTTCCATCTCAACTTTCATTAAATTCAAGAGAAAATCTTGAAGAAGAACGCAGGTTGTTTTATGTTGCATTGACAAGAGCATGTAAAAAAGCATTTATTACCTATTCTATAACAAGGTATCGTTGGGGAAATTTGATTAATTGTGAGCCAAGCAGGTTTATTGAGGAAATTGATCCTGCTTTAATTGAAATGCCTGCGGCAAGGGCCTATTTAGGAGATAAAGGTGCTTCAGAAAGGCCTGGAAGAATTTTTAACAGAAGCAGTCAGTTAGAAAAACCAGCTCCTAAACCTAATAATTTTTCAGGGAAAACGTTAGTAAAGGTAAGTGATTCTAAAAGCAATAGCGATTTTATAGCTGACGATACTTCAAACCTAAAGGAGGGAATGGAAGTAGAGCATCAAAGATTTGGCACTGGGAAAGTTTTGAACATCGAAGGGTCTTTTCCAAATCAAAAGGCCACAGTTTATTTCGATACTGCCGGGCAAAAAGATTTACTTTTAAAATTCGCCAGACTTAAAATTCTTAATTAAAACCAATTGAGTTTTGGGTACTTCGGCCATTTTGTTAATTTTGGCAAATAATTTTATTACCTTAAAAATTTAAATTTACATTTTATATATATTTATGTTACCAGATATTCCCCATTTAGAATACAATACCGAAAGACCTCATTTGAATATTTCAGAATACGGTCGAAATATTCAAAAAATGATAGATTATGCTATTTCTGTTGAGGACAGAGAGTTAAGAAATACCATAGCCAAATCCATAATAACTGTAATGGGTCAGTTAAATCCACATTTAAGAGATGTAACAGATTTTACCCATAAATTATGGGATCATCTTTTTGTAATTTCTGATTTTAAATTGGATGTTGATTCTCCATATCCAAAGCCAGCACGAGAAATTCTAAATAAAAAGCCGGAAAAAATTTCATACCCTTCAAAGGATATAAAGTTTATGCATTACGGAAAAAATGTAGAATTGCTAATTCAAAAAGCGATTGCAATGGAGGAAGGACCTGAAAAGTCTGCTTTTACTGAAGCAATTGCAAATCTTATGAAGCGATTTTATGTAACCTTTAACCAGGATTCAGTGAATGATGAAGTAATTTTCAAACATCTTGAGAGATTATCTCAGGGGAAATTAAAGCAAGGGAATATTCGACTTGCTGCTGTTTCCGATATTGCTACCCGTCCAAGTTCAAATGTTGGGATCCTTAAAAAGAAGAAAAAGTCGATGAAGCCAGGAATGCAACACAAAAAGAAAAAATATTAATAAAAACCCAATAAACCGTAATGGGAGCATTTGAAATCAGGGGTGGAAAACCTTTAAAGGGTGAGCTAACTCCCCAGGGAGCAAAAAACGAAGCATTACAAATTCTTTGTGCAGTTTTATTAACACCTGAAAAAATAGAAATTGACAATATACCTGACATTGTTGATGTAAATAAGTTAATTGACCTATTAAAGGATCTTGGAGTAAAAGTTCAAAAGAACGGTCCTAACAAATATACTTTCCAGGCAGACAATATTGATATTAACTACCTTAATTCAGATCTTTTTAAAAAGAAAGGATCTTCTTTAAGAGGTTCGATAATGATTATTGGTCCTTTACTTGCCCGGTTCGGAATAGGTTATATTCCTCGCCCGGGAGGAGATAAAATAGGAAGAAGAAGGCTTGACACTCATTTCATCGGATTTGAAAAACTTGGTGCGAAATTTATTTACGACCCCAAAGAGAGTTTCTATAAGGTGGAGGCCAAAAATTTAAAAGGCTGTTATATGTTATTAGACGAGGCCTCGGTAACCGGCACCGCAAATATAGTTATGGCAGCAGTTTTAGCACAAGGTACCACAACAATTTACAATGCCGCATGTGAGCCTTATCTTCAGCAATTGTGCAAAATGCTAAATAGCATGGGCGCGGATATTTCAGGTGTTGGCTCAAACTTATTAAGCATAAATGGAGTTGAATCATTAAAGGGATGTTCTCACAGAATTCTTCCGGACATGATAGAAATAGGTAGCTTTATAGGACTAGCTGCAATGACAGGATCGGAAATTACTATAAAGGATGTATCTTTTGATAATTTAGGAGTAATTCCGGATGTATTTAAAAAACTTGGCATAAAACTTGAAAGAAGGGGTGATGATATTTTCATACCTGCACAAAGCAATTATGAGATTGAAACTTTTATTGATGGTTCAATTATGACAATAGCAGATGCTCCATGGCCAGGTTTTACACCTGATTTATTAAGTATTGTTCTTGTTGTGGCAACACAAGCAAGGGGAAGCGTATTGATTCATCAAAAGATGTTTGAGAGCCGTTTGTTTTTTGTTGATAAATTAATTGACATGGGTGCGCAAATCATTTTGTGTGATCCTCACAGGGCAACTGTAATAGGCTTAAATAAACAAAATAAATTAAAAGGAATATCAATGACATCTCCTGATATAAGGGCTGGTGTTTCTCTTCTAATAGCGGCTTTATCCGCAGAGGGAAAAAGCACTATCCATAATATTGAGCAAATTGACAGGGGTTATGAAAACATTGATAAAAGATTGCAAGCTCTTGGGGCTGATATTGTAAGAATTCCATAGTGAAAAAAAAAATTAGCAATTAGAATACTTTTATTTGAACATTAATAGAACAAACCCACTAATTTAAATTATATGAAAAATATTAATTTATATTTTGCGATCACTGCCATTTCGATTTTGGCCTACAGTTTTGTTTACAAACCCTCAACTCAAAACGCTTTAAAAATCGGAGACAAGGCACCTGAATTGAATTATAAAAATCCTGAGGGAAAGGAAATTTCCTTATCATCCTTAAAAGGTAATTTAGTATTAATTGACTTCTGGGCATCCTGGTGTGGACCATGTAGGAAGGAAAACCCAAGTGTGGTAATGGCTTATGAAAAATTCAAAGATTCAAAATTTAAAAATGCCAAGGGATTTAAAATTTACAATGTTTCACTGGATACTCAAAAAAATGCCTGGGTGAACGCAATTGAAAAAGATAATTTATCCTGGCCTTATCACGTTAGTGATTTAGGAGGGTGGAATTCTGAAGCAGCTACCAAATATGGCATAATATCTATTCCAACGAATTATTTGATAGATGAAAAAGGTATTGTTTTAGCCAAGAATTTAAGAGGAGCAAATTTAATAGTTGAATTGGAAAAACACCTGAAAGAATAGCATCTATTTTCATTGATTTAAAAAGAAACAGACAAGTACTCCTTGCCTGTTTCTTTTTTTTAATTGAAACGACTACGTTCTTATGACAATTTGACGCAAAAGGTGTATTGGCAAAGTTTTTGGAATTTAGAACAATCCGAATTTTTATTAAAAATTAACATTATTTATGAAATCGCACGAAAAAACATCAAAAGAAGATGACTTGAATCAAACTGATTCTCATACAGAACAAGAAAGCAATACGAATACAGAAGAAAATGAGGGGAATGGTAATGTAAACGATCCACAAGCGAAAATAAAAGAATTAGAAGAAAAGCTTGTTGAACAAAACGATAAATTCCTTAGGCTATATTCAGAATTTGATAATTACAGAAAACGAACAAGTAAAGAGAGAATAGAAGTAATAAATACAGCTGGAATTGAGATTATTTCAACTCTGCTTCCTGTAGTTGATGATTTTGAAAGAGCGATTAAATCCATGGACCAGGCCTCAGACATTGAATCAATTAAAGAAGGGATAATATTAATTTACAATAAACTTTTACATTCTCTTACACGCAAGGGATTAGAGCCAATGAAAACCATAGGAGAACCTTTTGATGCAGAACTTCATGAAGCTATTACTAATATTCCAGCACCTTCTAAAGATATGGTAGAAAAAGTAGTAGATGAAGTTGAAAAGGGCTACTTACTAAATGGTAAAGTTATACGTTATGCTAAGGTTGTAGTTGGAAATTAAATTAAAAAGTAAGAAGATACAATGTCAAAAAGAGATTACTATGAAGTGTTGGGTGTTTCAAAAGACGCATCAGCAGATGAAATAAAAAAAGCATACCGTAAACTTGCCTTAAAATTCCATCCGGATAAGAACCCGGACGATAAGGGGGCAGAAGAAAAATTTAAAGAGGCAGCTCAAGCATATGAAGTATTAAGTCATGCTGAGAAAAAAAGTAAATATGATCGTTTTGGCCATGCCGGAGTTGGAGGAAGTAGTGGCGGTGGCGCAGGTTATGGAGGAATGAATATGGAGGATATATTCAGTCAGTTTGGTGATATCTTTGGTGGGTTTGGTGGAGGTGGAGGATTTAGTCAAAGTTCAAGAGGAGGCGGCAGAAGGGTGAACAGGGGTTCAAACATCCGAATAAAAGTAAAGTTAACACTTGAGGAAATTGTTAACGGTGTAGAAAAAAAGGTGAAAGTAAACAAACTTATTGCCTGTAATACTTGTAGCGGAACCGGGGCAAAAAACTCTTCTTCCTATTCTACCTGTTCAACATGCGGAGGCTCAGGGCATGTTACCCGGATTACGAATACAATTCTTGGACAAATGCAGACTTCTGCAACCTGCCCAACTTGTGAGGGAGAAGGCAGGATTATTGCTGAAAAATGCAATTCCTGTCATGGAGAAGGAGTGGTAAGGGGTGAAGAAGTAATAAAAATCAATATTCCTGCCGGAGTTGGTGAAGGAATGCAATTGTCAATGAGTGGAAAAGGAAATGCCGCCAAACGCGGTGGAATTCCAGGAGATTTAATAATTGCAATTGAAGAAATTGAGGATGAAAATCTGAAAAGAGATGGCAACAATTTATTTTATGATCTTTATATAGGATTTGCTGATGCAGCCTTGGGAACTAGTGTTGAAATACCAACAGTAGAAGGAAAAGCCAAGGTTAAAATAGATCCTGGAACACAAGCAGGCAAAATGCTAAGGCTTAAAGCAAAAGGATTGCCTGGGGTAAATAGTTATGGCAGAGGAGATTTAATAGTAAACATTAATATATGGGTACCCAAAACCCTAAGTAAAGAAGAGCAGAAAATACTTGAGCAATTAAGAACTGCTGAAAACTTTAAACCACAACCAGACAAAAGGGAAAAAAGCCTTTTTAGCCGAATGAGAGAATATTTTGATTAAAATAATCGTTTGAATTTGGTTGCCTGGTTTCAGGCATTAATTTAATTTTTATATTAAACCACAAAAGGTTTAAAAACTTCTTTTTCAGCTAATCCTTTATGGAAATTCTACGAGCAGATAATATTGTTAAAAAATATGCTGGACACACCGCTTTGGATAATGTGAGCCTGCAAATTCCTAAACAAAGTATATTTGGCCTACTTGGGCCCAATGGGGCAGGTAAAACTTCCTTAATTCGAATTATTAATCAAATAACTGCTCCTGATAGTGGCGAGATTTATTTTGACGGGGAAAAACTCAAGCCCCATCATATTGCACAAATAGGTTATTTGCCAGAAGAAAGGGGTTTGTATAAAAAAATGGAGGTTGGCGAACAGGTATTATACCTGGCGCAATTAAAGGGCCTTAGCAAAAGCGAGGCTACAAAAAAGTTAAAATACTGGTTCAAAAAATTCGAGATTACCCCTTGGTGGAATAAAAAGGTTGAGGAATTGTCGAAGGGAATGGCCCAGAAAGTTCAATTTATAGTGACTGTATTGCATGAACCCAAATTACTGATACTTGATGAGCCATTTAGTGGGTTTGATCCCATTAATGCTAATTTAATAAGGGATGAAATAAACGAATTAAAAGAACAAGGAACTACGGTTATCTTTTCCACCCATAATATGGGATCAGTTGAAGAATTATGTGATTATATTGCCTTAATTCATCATTCAAAAAAAATACTTGACGGTTCCGTGAAAGACATTCGAAATGCTTTCAAATCCAATACATATGAAATAGAGTTTTCAGGCAACCTATTAGGCTTTACCAATGCTTTATGGACAGGATTTGAATTAACGGATGTAAAAACAGAGGGAGAAATGCATAAGGCGAAGGTGAAACTTTTGGGAGGGCGTAAACTAAATGACTTAATACATGCGGTTTTACCTGTAGTGCAGATTCATTCTGTACATGAATTAATCCCTAACATGAATGATATTTTTATTTCTAAGGTGCAAAACAAAATAGGAGTTCCCTTATCAAATACTGAAAAAGCAAATTCATTTACAGAATAAAAGAAAAAAATTAATGGGAAAGACGGCACTAATTATCAAGCGGGAATATTTTAGCAGGGTTAAAAAGAAATCATTTATTATAATGACAATTGTTGGCCCTCTGCTAATGGCTGCTATGTTTATGGGCGCTGTTTGGCTTAGTCTGTCGCAGGATGAAAAACAAAAAGTACTAATAGTAGATGAATTGCAACTATTCAGTTCTCTGGCAAGTTCTTCCAACGTTAGCTTTGAACATACAATCCTGGATTTAGATAGTGTTAAATCCACTTTTCATAAATCTGATTATTCAGCCATTTTATATTTGCCAGAAAATATATTACACAGCAATTCTGCCATATTGTTTTTTAAGAAACAACCTGGGTTTATAGCACAAAAGTATATTGAAAGTAAAGTAGAGGGAAAAATAGAGGATCTTAAACTTATAGGAAGTAAAATTGACAAAGAGGCTTACGGGAAAATAAAAACACATATTCATTTAAGTAATATAAGTTTTAAGGAAATTGGTAAGGAAGAACACAGCAGTCAGGAATCCGGTTTTATTGGGCTAATTTTCGCCATTATGATCTATATGTTTATCTTTTTATATGGTGTTCAGGTAATGCGAGGAGTAATAGAGGAAAAAACAAGCAGGATTATTGAGGTAATTATTTCTTCTGTTAAGCCCTTTCAATTAATGTTAGGAAAAATAATAGGAGTTGCCTTTGTTGGTCTTACTCAGTTTCTGCTTTGGGTTATTTTAACCGCATCCATTGTTTCTGTGGCCCAGGCTTTTCTATTAAAAGATCATCAAGGGGCGGAAAATATGGTTCATCCAGCTCAAATGACAAGCCAATTATTAAAAGATAATCAAAATCAACCAAAAGCGCAATTAGATTCCAATGAAGTTTTGGCCCTTATTGAGAGGATTAACTTTCCTTATATGCTTGGGATGTTCCTGTTTTTCTTTTTGGGTGGGTATTTATTATATAGTGCAATGTTTGCTGCCATAGGCGCTGCTGTTGACAGTGAATCGGATACACAGCAGTTTATGATGCCAGTAACCATACCATTAATTTTTGGATTTATCGTAGCCCAACTTTCCTTACAAAATCCTGAGGGCCCTGCTGCTGTTTGGTTTTCTATTATTCCCTTTACCTCTCCTGTAGTAATGATGGTAAGGGTGGCAATAGTCCCTTTTGAGGCCCTTTCATGGCAATTACTTCTATCCATGGTTCTATTAATATTAGGATTTCTTGCAACCACCTGGATTGCTGCAAAGATTTACAGGATTGGTATATTAATGTATGGCAAAAAAACAAGCTACAAGGAACTTTGGAAATGGATTACCTACAAGGGTTAAAATGGTAAGTGCTGATAAAGAGGAGCGTTAAAATCAAATTGGGAATGTTTTTCCCAATTTGATTTTAATAGGCATATTATCCTAAACTCGTTCTTAAATAAATTACTCATAACAAACAGTAGTCTAAAGGAGTATTACCCAATTGGCAAGGTATTTGGCATTCATTCCCGGGAAGTTATAATATAAGCTTATGAAAATTGCTGTAATAGACTTAGGAACCAATACATTTAACCTGCTTATAGGGGAGGTAAATAATTTAAATCATTATCGAATCCTTTATAATACAAAAGCCGCTGTACAACTAGGCAAGGGAGGCATAACCAAACGTATAATTACACCTGAGGCAATTAACCGAGGAGTAATTACAATTGGATCTTATTTACAGATAATCTCCACTTACAATGTTGATAAAGTTTATGCTTATGCCACATCAGCTGTAAGAGGAGCTATTAATGGAAAAGATTTTACAGATCGGATAAAAACAGAATTTAATCTTGATATTAATGTAATTTCGGGAGAAAAGGAAGCAGAGTTAATTTATTATGGTGTTAAGCTTGGGGTAAATTTAACGGATGAAACTTCTGTTATAATGGATATTGGAGGGGGAAGCACTGAATTTATAATATGCAACGCCTACCAGATTTTCTGGAAAAAAAGTTTTGATGTAGGAGCAGCCAGGATACTTGAAGCTTTTCAACCTTCAAATCCAATTAAAGTAGAGGAAATAAAAAAAATAGAAGATTATTTTAATGAAGAGCTTGAGGAGCTATTTGCAGCAATTGAGTTTCACCAGGCAAAAACTCTAATAGGATCAAGTGGCTCTTTTGATACTTTTGCTGAAATCATTGCCCACAAATTTTATGAGCCCTCAATCGTAGAAAATATAACAGAATACACCTTTAACATTGGAGATTATCATATTATCCATGAACAGTTAATCAGATCAACCCGAGAGGAGAGATATAAAACAAAAGGGCTAATACCCATGCGTGTTGACATGATAGTAATTGCATCGGTTTTTACAAGTTTCATGTTAAAAAAGAATCAGATTTCCAATATGCGCTTATCTGCCTATTCTCTTAAAGAAGGTGTTCTAAATGAAGCAATTAACGGTGTGCTGGTGGAAGGTTAAACCAAAATGTTTGGAAAAAAGCTTAAAAAATCAGGAACATTCACATTTTTGCCCTACAACTTTAATATTAATAAGTGTTGCTGACTTTTCACATTTTTGGATTTCTAAAATTGCACTTTTCTTGTTTAAACCTGATTCTAAAACATAGGATGGACAAGGCTTTATTCTTACCTTGCTTTGGCCAAAATCAACCTTCGCATTTTTAACTAAAGCCAATAAATCATTGTGAGAAATATCAAGACATTTTAATTGACACGCTGCGTCCTTGCTAATTATTAATTCATGATCTTGAATTTCCTGAACCACCCTTTCTGCTGGAAGCCAACCTTTTAAATTGCGATCCCTATCTTTTATCAAAAGAAAATAAACAAGGACACTCCCAATTAAAAATCCGATAAAAAATTTAAAAAAACGATTGATTAAATCCAAAATAAGTTGTGGTTTAAAAATTAAGGCAAGCTAATGACAAATGAAAACAATTTCTTAGTTGCAAGAATCAATAAGCAGCCATCATTAAATCAATGTCTTTATACGGTAGGTTGAAAGTTTCTCCAAGATATTTGTTGGTTAATATTCCATTGTAAATATAAACCCCGTGTCTAACACCCTTGTCGCGCCTTAAAACATTGTTCACTCCTCCCTCCTCTCCAATATTCAAAAGAATTGGAGCAAAAACATTACTAAGCGCATAAGAGGCTGTACGTGAAACTCTTGATGCAATATTAGGCACGCAATAATGAATTACTCCATATTTTCTAAAAACCGGATTAGTATGGTTGGTAACCCTTGATGTTTCAAAACATCCTCCCTGATCAATACTAACATCAATAATAACAGATCCAAATTTCATTTCGCCTACCATTTCTTCAGAAACAACTAAAGGAGTTCTTCCTTCAGCAGCTCTAATAGAACCAATGACCACATCGGCTGTTTTCATTGATTTCATTAATACTTTAGGCTGAAGAACTGAGGTAAAAATCCTTAAACCTAAATTATTTTGTAATCTTCTTAATTTAAATATCGAATTGTCAAATACCTTTACTGATGCTCCAAGGCCAAGGGCTGCTCGCGCAGCATACTCACCCACTGTACCGGCACCCAGAATTACAACTTCTGTTGGAGAAACACCAGAAATGCCTCCCAGCATTGATCCTTGCCCATTATTTACGTTGCTTAAATATTCGGCAGCAATGAGAATGGAGGTGTTTCCTGCAATTTCGCTCATGGAACGAACAATAGGAAAAATTCCTTCTTCATCTTTTATGAAATCATAAGCAATTGCAGTTACCTTTTTATCCATCAATTTTTTTACAAAATTTTCGGGTTGGATTGTAAGTTGCAAGGCTGAAATTAAAGTTTGCTTGTGCTGCATCATTTCAATTTCTTCAAGTGAAGGTGGTTCCACTTTCAAAATCATGTCTGCTTTGTAAACCTCATCTGTGCTGTAGGCAATTTTAGCCCCTGCATCACTATAATCCTTATCGTGGAAATTGGCTGCTTTACCTGCATTGGTTTCCACAACTATATCATGGCCATTGTTAATAAGTAGCGCAATGGCATCGGGAACAAGAGGGACACGGTTTTCCTGGAATGAGGTTTCCTTTGGAATACCTATATACAATGAACTTTTTCTTTTTGAAACTTCAAGCATTTCTTCCTGAGGCATAAGCCCGGCAGATTTTGCGAAAGAAAACATAGCATCCTTTGGTGACATAACTTATTTTTGAAAAGTAATCAATCTGTATCCCCGATCATCTTCGGTTATTTCTATGCATACATATTTTTCAGGCAATAAACCTGCTATTTTTTCAGGCCATTCAATAAAACAAAGATTTCCGCTATAAATGTAATCCTCAAATCCAATATCGAAAGCTTCCAACTCATTTTTTATTCGATAGAAATCAAAATGGTAAATAACACTATTTCCTGATCCTAAATATTCATTTACAATTGAAAAAGTTGGACTGGTTACATTACTTTCAACACCCAATTTCCTGCAAATTGCCTTAATAAAACTTGTTTTTCCTGAGCCCATAGCACCAAAAAAGGCAAAAATTTTATTATCCTCTTTAAAATCAAGCAATAAATCGGCAGCAATTGTGAGTTCCTGCAGGCTTTTTACACATATGTTTTCTTTAGTCTTTGTTTTCATCCAAAATTAAGGAAATATTTTAAACCTGTAATAAAAAACATATCAGAAATAGGATATTCTCCATTGGTTACCTGCTTTAACAACAAAAATTCAAAACTAGGAAAATTATATCTCAAATAAATAATTATTATAGTAGCGAATTGAATCAAAAGATCCATCCACCCTTATTTTGGGTTCATAACAACAAAAGGGATAAGCATTTCTTCCAAAGATATGCCACCGTGCTGAAAAGTGTTTTTATAAAAATTCACATAATAATTGTAGTTATTTGGATAGGCAAAAAATTTATCTCCTTTTACAAACACAAATGTAGAACTTACGTGAATTTTAGGAAGGTATGCATCATTTGGATTTTTCACCTCAAAAACATCTTTTTTAATATAATCCAAACTTTTACCCTGCTTATACCGCAAATTGGTATTTGTATTTCTATCACCCACAACTTTCGATGGCTCTGTTACCCGAATTGTACCATGATCAGTAGTTAAAATTATCTTGCCTTTTTTTTCAGCAATTTGTTTAATCATTTCCAATAAAGGTGAATGCTCAAACCAAGATAAAGTTAATGATCTGTAGGCTGCTTCATCATCGGCTAATTCTCTAATCATTTCCATTTCAGTTCTGGCATGTGAGAGCATATCCACAAAATTATAAACTATAACATTGAAATGGTTATTAAACAGGTTTGAAATATTTTCAACAACCTTTTTTCCAAATGCGTAATTGGTAATTTTGGTATAAGAATGTTTGAAATTTTTACCGAGCCTTTTTAACTGGTCAGCCAAAAAATCCATTTCATTCATGTTTTTTCCACCTTCTTCTTCATCATTTAGCCACATTTTAGGAAATCTCTTCTCTATTTCAGATGGCAGTAAACCTGCAAACATAGCATTTCTAGCATATTGAGTGGCAGTGGGCAGAATACTACAATAAAGCTCCTCTTTCTCAATACGGAAATATTCTTCAAAAATTGGCTGTAATACTTTCCACTGGTCAAATCTAAGGTTATCAATTAAAATTAAGAAAACAGGCTGAGTACCATCGGTTTCAGGGATAATTTTATTCTTAAAAATTGTATGAGACTGAACTGGGGGATCATTTTTTCCGTTAAGCCAGTCGATATAGTTTTTTTCGATAAATCTTGAGAATAAAGCATTGGCTTCTTGCTTTTGCATTTTTAAAATTTCAGCCATGCTGCTATCCCTTGTTTTTTCAAGTTCAAGTTCCCAATACACTAATTTACGGTATACTTCAACCCATTCCTGATAGGAAAGATTATCACTCAAAGTCATGCCGATGTTTCTAAAATCCTGTTGGTAATTAGAAGCTGTTTTTTCACTAATCAACCTTTTATTTTCCAGATTTTTTTTAATTGAAAGTAAAATTTGATTTGGGTTTACAGGTTTAATAAGGTAATCAGAAATTTTAGATCCTATGGCATCCTCCATAATGGTTTCTTCCTCGCTTTTGGTAATCATAACCACGGGTAAACCACTGTTTTTGCTTTTGATAATATTAAGGGTTTCAATACCTGAAATTCCAGGCATATTTTCATCCAAAAGCACTAAATCAAAGTGTTTTTTTTCTATAAGATCAAGGGCATCCTGACCATTGTTTACAGTGTCTACATTGTATCCCTTTGCTTCAAGGAATAATATATGAGGTTTAAGCAGATCAATTTCATCATCTGCCCATAAAATATTTATTTTGTCCATAAAAAAACTTTATCTTGAGCGTGTTTTTAATTTATATAAAAGTAATCATTTTTTAAAATCTGGTGAAAAACATCTATTCCAACAAACTTAAGATATTTAACGACCCAGTTTACGGTTTTGTACATATTCCCTTTGAATTAATTTACGATTTAATTGAACACCCTTACTTCCAACGTTTAAGGAGAATCAAACAATTAGGCATGACGCACCTGGTTTATCCGGGAGCACTCCATACAAGATTTCACCATGCTATGGGAGCAATGTATTTAATGGGCCAGGCTATAGAAACAATTCGAAACAAGGGGCATGAAATTACTGAGGAGGAAGCTGAAGCTGTAACTGTAGCTGTTTTACTTCATGACATAGGACATGGTCCATTTTCACATGCTCTGGAACACAGCTTAGTTCATAATATTACCCATGAGGATATTTCTGCCTTATTCATGGATAAGCTAAACAAAGATTTAAAAGGCAAACTCAGCCTTGCTATTCAAATTTTCCGAAATGAATACAAAAAGAAATTCCTGCATCAGCTCATTTCAAGTCAATTGGATGTAGACAGGCTTGATTACCTTAAACGTGATAGTTTCTTTACAGGAGTTTCAGAAGGTGTAATTAGTTCAGACAGAATCATAAAAATGTTTAATGTATTTGATGATCATTTGGTTGTTGAAGCCAAAGGAATTTATTCGATTGAAAAATTCATTATTGCAAGAAGATTAATGTATTGGCAGGTTTACCTTCACAAAACAGTACTTGCAGCAGAACATCTTTTGATAAATATTTTAAAACGGGCAAAAGAACTTGCAGAAAACAACGTTGAACTTTTTTGCACTCCTGTTTTTAAAGCATTTCTTTACAACAAATACGATAAAGCATCCTTTGAACACGATCCAAAAGTATTGGAAACATTTTCTAAACTGGATGATTATGATATTTTCACTTCAATTAAAACCTGGACAATGCATGAGGATAAAATACTTTCCAGGTTGTGCAAAAACATGGAAAACCGTAATCTTTACAAAATAGAGATACAAAAAGAGCCTTTTAAAAAGTCATATATTAATAAAAAAAAGGCCCAAGTGATTGCTAAATATGGCTTTTCAAAGAAAGATGCAGGATATTTTGTGTTTACATCAAGCATTACAAATAACGCTTATAACACTAAAAATGACAGGATTAATATCCTTTTTAAAGATAAAACTATTTTAGATATTGCAAAAGCCGCTGATCAGTTGAATATTTCGGCATTATCAAAAACAGTGAAAAAATACTTTATTTGTTATCCAAAGGATTGTTAATAATTTGCAAAGAGGTTGTTATCACTATGGAATATTATTTTTAATTTTGGCAAATGGAATTTACGGCAAGTCAGGTAGCAGAAATCCTTAACGGTAGTATTGAGGGCAATGCTGAAATTAAAGTAAGCAAGCTTTCGAAAATTGAAGAAGGAGAAACTGGGTCTATTACTTTTCTTGCAAACCCTCAGTATACTCAATATATTTATAACACACAGGCCTCTGTTGTTATCGTTAATAGAAATTTTGTGCCAGCATCCCCCATAAAAGAAACCTGTACTTTAATACGTGTTGATGATCCCTACAAAGCTTTTTCCAAACTCCTTGGAGCTTATAGTCAGTTGAAACGAAATAAAAAGGGTATAGAAGCAGGATCTTATATTGCAGCCTCTGCCTTAATTGGCAAAGACGTATATGTAGGAGCTACTGCTTACATAGGCGAGAATGCAATAATTGGTGATAATGTAAAAATATATCCACAGGTTTATGTTGGAGATAATGTAATAATTAAAGCGGGAACAACTCTTTTTCCAGGAGTAAAAATTTATTCGGATTGTCATATTGGTTCTGAATGTGAAATTCATTCAGGTGTAATAATTGGGGCGGATGGTTTTGGATTTACACCAAATGCAGAAAACAATTATGAGAAGGTGCCCCAAATAGGCAATGTGATTATAGAAGATCATGTGGAAATTGGTGCAAATACTTGTATAGACAGGGCTACACTGGGATCGACCATTATAAGAAAAGGAGTAAAACTGGATAATTTAATTCAGATTGCACACAATGTGGAAATTGGAGAGAACACGGTAATAGCAGCACAAGCCGGAATTGCAGGATCAGTAAAAATTGGCAAAAACTGTATGCTTGGTGGCCAAACCGGATATAAGGGGCATATAACACTATCGGATAATGTTAAGGTAGGGGCTCAAGCTGGTGTTGGAGTTGATTTGAAGGAGGGTGAAATAGTAATGGGTTCTCCCTCGTTTCCAATTGGAGATTTTAGACGTTCCCATGTTTTATTCAGGACTTTGCCGAAACTTAATGATAAGATCAAAAACTTAACACAAGAGATAGAAGCACTTAAAAAAGAATTACACAACAAAATATGAGTGATAAACAACGAACTATTCAGAATGCAGTTTCAATTTCTGGAATTGGCTTGCATACGGGAGAAAAAGTTTCCCTGACTTTTCATCCTGCACCTGATAATCATGGCTATGCATTTAAGCGAATGGATTTGGAAAACACTCCTATTATTCGAGCGGATGTAGATAATGTTGTAGATACTTCAAGGGGGACAACACTTATGCAAAATGGGGCCAAGGTGCATACAACAGAGCATGTTCTTGCCGCCCTTGTAGGTATGCAGATTGACAATGCACTAATTGAACTTGACGGGCCGGAAATTCCAATAATGGATGGGAGTTCATTTCATTTTATGAATATCCTTGAAAAGGCAGGTTTTGTTGAACAGGAAGCAGAAAGGGATTATTTTATTGTTACAGATAATCTTACTTATGAGGATAAGGAAAGGAATATTGAAATGCTCCTTGTTCCACAGGATGAATTCAGAATAACTGTAATGGTAGATTATAATTCTAAAATTCTTGGTACTCAACATGCTTCTATGTATAGCATAAAAGAATTTAAGGAAGATATTGCTCCATGCAGAACTTTTGTTTTTTTACATGAACTGGAAGCTCTTTTATCACGTAACCTTATAAAGGGTGGAGATCTTAACAACGCTATTGTGCTTGTGGCAAAGGAAATAAATCAAGAAGAGCTGGATAAACTTGCTGATTTGTTTAATAAGCCGAAAATGGAAGTAAAAGGAATAGGAGTTTTAAATAATACTCAATTAAATTTCCAGAACGAACCTGCAAGGCATAAACTTCTTGATATTGTGGGAGATCTTGCCCTTGTGGGCAAGCCAATAAAAGGACATATATTAGCAGCTCGTTCTGGCCATTGTGGAAATGTTGCATTTGCAAAAAAAATAAAAGAAATGATCAAAGAACAGAAACAAAAAAAAGCTCCAAAATATGATCCTAACAAGGAGCCTTTGTTCAATATTAATGATATTTCCAGAATGTTGCCCCACAGGCACCCATTTTTGCTAATTGATAAGATTATTGATATGTATGACAATGGCATTGTAGGGGTGAAGAATGTTACCATGAATGAGGATTTTTTTCGTGGCCATTTTCCAGGAAACCCTGTAATGCCGGGGGTTCTTTTGGTTGAAGCCATGGCCCAAACGGGTGGGATATTTGTATTAAACACAGTGCCTGATCCTGAGAATTACCTCACATATTTTATGAAAATTGACAAGGTTAAATTCAAGCAAAAAGTAGTCCCTGGTGATACTGTAATTTTTAAACTTGAATTGCTTTCCCCTGTAAAACGAGGAATTTGTTTTATGAAGGGCGAGGCCTATGTAGGCGATAAAATGGTAGCAGAAGGGGAATTAGTAGCACAAATTTCAAGAATAAAATAAAACAACATTATGATAAGTCCTCTTGCATCTATTCATCCAGAAGCTAAAATTGCGCAAAATGTTATTATAGAGCCATTTGTCACAATTTATGCTGATGTAATAATTGGTGAAGGAACATGGATAGGACCAAATTCGACCATTATGGATGGGAGCCGGATTGGAAAAAATTGTAAAATTTTCCCCGGGGCTGTCATAGGTGCTGTTCCACAGGATTTGAAATATGCAGGAGAAATAACGACTGCAGAAATTGGCGATAACACTACTATCAGGGAATGTGTTACAATAAACAAGGGCACTATTGACAGACATAAGACTACAATTGGAAGTAATTGTCTTTTGATGGCCTACGTTCATATAGCCCATGATTGCCAGATCGGAGACAATGTAATTTTGGCTAATTGTGTAAACCTTGCCGGACATGTAGAAATTGCTGATTATGCAATTTTAGAAGGCCTTGTTGCTGTTCAGCAATTTGTTAAAATAGGAACTCATGCTTTTATTACCGGTGGTTCAATGGTTAGAAAAAACGTACCTCCTTTTGTAAAAGCAGCCAGAGAACCTCTTTCTTATGTGGGAATAAATGCAGTAGGTTTAAGAAGAAGGGGGTTTAACAATGAACAGATACTACAAATTGAAGACCTTTACCGGACTCTTTATGTAAGGGGTCATAACATCACAAAGGCAATTGCCATAGCAGAACTTGAATGTCCGGCTTCTCCCGACAAGGAGCAAATACTTTCCTTTATCAGAGAAAGCACCAATGGAATAATGCGTGGTTTACAGACCTTGTAAATTGTTGCATTAACTAAAAAGCCCTCTTTTTTATTAATAAAATCAACCTATCATCGTTTAAAACAATAGTTGACATTGTTAACTGTATATTTTGTTTACTATCTTTGTAAAAAATAAAACTAAAATTGAATTTCAACACTATCCCTTTAGGCCGTTACCTTCATCTTATTTCAAAAGTTTATCTTGAGGCTTTCACCCATAAGCTGAATTATTTAGATATCGATAGGCATATTTATATTTTAACCTTAATTAAGGATGATGAGGAGATTTCACAAAAAGAGTTGGCTTGCCTCCTTGATATAGACAAGGTTACCATGAGCAGAATTATTGATTACCTGGTTAAAAACAAATACATTATTAGGAAACAGCACTCCTTGGATAGAAGGGCATTTTCACTGCTGTTAACTTCAAAGGCCCGGGAAATACTTCCTAAAATAAGGACCACAATCAATGAATTAAATAAAATTTCATTTCAAGGAATATCTGAAAGTGACAAAGCCTGTTTTTTAAGTGTTTCAAGTAAAATTGCAACGAATTTAAATCGATTGCCTGTTGATGTTGTTCAGTTTAATTATAAAGTAGCTGTAAAAAAGAAAAAGACAAATAAAAAAATTTAATGAGACTACTTAAAAACCTTCCATTTATTCTTATTGTTGTTGCCATTTATGGCTGTGGGTCGGATGCAGAAACCAGTAAAAAACAACCTATGCCAAGTTCTTCACTAACAGTTGAAGGTGAAATTGCACAAAAAGTGTGGAGCAAAGAACTGGTAAGTTCCACTGGCACTACCCTTGCCAATGAAGAGATGAATATTCAAAGTGAGGTAAGTGGCAGGATTATTAAGATTAATTTTGAAGAAGGAAGTACTGTTAATAAAGGACAGATATTGGTAAAGCTGGATGACCTGGAGCTTAAATCCTTGCTTCAGAAATCTGTTTTGGAAAAAAAACTGCTTGACAACAAAGAGAAAAGGCAAAAAAAACTGCTTGAAATAGAGGCAATAAGCCAGGAGGAATACGATATTTCCCAGAATGCAGTAGATGTATTAAGCGCCCATATTGCAATGTTAAGGGCTCAAATACAAAAAACTGAGATTGTAGCTCCATTTAATGGAAGAATTGGATTAAGAAACGTGAGTGAGGGAGCCATAATATCTCCAACAACATTAATTGCTTCGCTTCAAGATTACTCTTTAATTAAACTAGATTTTTCTGTTCCTGAAAAATATGCCAGCCAAATAAATTCAAACACAAAAATTTTATTCACATTAGAGGGCTCAGAGGAAAAATATGAAGCAAAAGTACATGCCATAGAGCCTAGAATAGACCCTGTAAACAGATCACTAAAAATTCGCGCCATTTGTTCAAATAAAGATAGAAAGATACTTCCGGGGGCATTTGCAAATGTGCAAGTACAACTTGGAGAGGCAACCTTATCCATTATGATTCCAACCCAAGCAGTAATTCCAGATATAAGTGGAGCAAAGGTTTATATTTTAAAAAATGGCAAAGCCAGCCTATCACCAGTTACAACAGGGCTAAGAACTGACATTGAAATCAGTATTACCTCCGGGATTAATGAGGGCGATACGGTTATAACTTCAGGAATATTACAACTAAAACCAGGTATGCCAGTACTTGTAAACCTTTCGGCATTAAATACAGATCAAAAAAAGGTAAGAATACTAAAGTAGACACTATTACACTTTCAGAAATTAAAAGATGAATCTTCCCGATATAAGCATTCGAAGACCAGTATTGACTACCGTTTTTTCAATAGTTATAGTTTTATTTGGAATTATAGGCTATTTTTTTCTTGGGGTAAGGGAATATCCGAGTGTTGACCCTCCTATGATAACTGTTAGCACCTCTTATACCGGAGCTAATTCAGATGTTATGGAATCTCAGATAACAGAGGTTTTAGAAGAATCCATCAATGGTATTGACGGAATTAAGTCACTTACTTCAGTTAGCAGCGATGGAAGGAGCTCAATAACGGTTGAATTTGGACTTGAAACTGATCTTGAAGCAGCAGCCAATGATGTTCGGGATAAAGTTTCACGCGCTCAAAGAAATCTTCCCCCTGATGCCGACCCACCAACAGTTTCAAAATCGGATGCAAATGCTGGACCTATTCTTTCCCTTACAGTTCAAAGTGATTCACGAAGTCTGCTGGATTTAACTGCAATTGGAAATAATCTATTTAAAGAAAGGTTACAGACAATTCCAGGGGTAAGTGAAGTGAGGATATGGGGGGAAAAAAAGTATGCAATGCGCATGATTATGGATCCTTCAAAGATGGCTTCCTTAAATATAACTCCAGTGGATATTCGCAATGCATTGCAGCAGGAGAATGTAGAGCTACCAAGTGGAAGAATTGAAGGACAGGCAACGGAATTATCTATTAGAACATCCGGGAGACTTGAAACTTCTGAAGAATTCAACAATTTAATTATTCGTGAACAAAATGGTGTAATTACTCGGTTTAAAGATGTTGGAAAAGCAGTGCTTGCCCCTGAGAACGAAAGGACCTTATTAAGGGGAAATAATGCACTACCTATGATTGGCATTGCCCTTACCCCACAGCCTGGCAGTAATTACATTGCAATTGCTGATGAGTTTTACAAACGGGTAGAGGAAATTAAAAAGGATTTGCCAAAAGATTTGAAATTAGGAATGGCACTTGATGCAACAAAGGGTATACGTAAAGCTATCGTTGAAGTTCAGGATACTATTTTAATTGCTTTTATCCATGTTGTACTTGTAATATTCTTTTTTCTAAGGAATTGGCGTTCCACACTTATTCCTGTAATCGCAATCCCAATTTCACTTGTTAGCTCCTTTTTTATTATGTATGCAGCCGGATTTTCCATTAATATTCTAAGTTTGCTTGGAATAGTATTGGCAACGGGTTTGGTTGTTGATGATGCAATTGTAGTTTTGGAAAACATCTATCAAAAAATCGAAAAGGGGATGAATCCAAAGGAAGCTGCATTTAAAGGTTCGGCAGAAATATTTTTTGCGGTAATTTCAACCACCCTTACGCTTGTTGCTGTGTTTTTGCCTATAATATTTTTACAGGGTTTAACAGGAAGGTTATTCCGGGAATTTGGTATTGTGGTTGCGGGTTCTGTTATTGTTTCAACTTTTATTTCCCTTACATTAACTCCAATGATGTGTTCAAGGCTCCTCAGAGCTCATTCAAACAAGAACAGGTTTTATGCAGTTACAGAAAAATTTTTTAATAATCTCACCGACAGTTATTCAGGTTTTCTTGGATCATTTATGAAAAAAAGATGGCTTGCCATTGTTCTAATTTTGGCGCTTCATCTGCTGCTAATACTGGATTTGTAAGGGTTACTTTAATTGATGCACAAAATAGGGAAAGAACACAAATGGAAATTGCTGACCTTCTCACAGAGCAAATGAAACAATTTACAGGAGCAAGAACTATTGTTACTCAGGAACAAACAATAGGAGGAAGTAGAAGAGGTGGACTTCCTGTACAGTTTGTAATCCAATCGCAAAATTTTGAAAAATTGAAGGCCATTATCCCTGAATTTCTTGAAAAGGCGCGCGAGAACCCAGCTTTTCAGGTTGTAGATATTGATCTTAAATTTAATAAACCGGAAATGCGTATAGATATTGACAGGAACAGGGCCCGTATGCTTGGGGTTTCTGTGCTGGATGTTGCGCAAACTTTGCAACTATATTTCTCAGATCAAAGAATGGGGTACTTTATAATGGAAGGCAAACAGTATCAGGTAATAGGCCAGGCTATTTTGGATAGTAGAAATGAACCCACAGATCTTAAATCAGTTTTTGTTAAAAACACAAATGGTGAAATGATACAGATAGATAATTTAATTCAAATTACTGAACAAAGTAACCCCCCAATGCGTTACCGGTACAATAGATATGTTTCTGCTACCATTTCTGCAGGAGTTGTACCAGGAACAACCATAGGACAAGGAATAGAAGCAATGCAGGAAGTTGCATCAACTGTTTTGGATGAAACATTTACAACTGAGCTTGTGGGAACATCCAAAGAATTTGCTGAAAGCTCCTCTACCCTATTATTTGCTTTTATTCTGGCCCTGGTTTTAGTGTTTTTGGTTTTGGCTGCGCAGTTTGAAAGTTTTTCCGATCCCCTGATAATAATGTTTACAGTTCCGCTTGCTCTTGCAGGTGCTTTGCTTTCATTGTGGATGAGCGGTTCTACTTTAAATATTTTCAGCCAAATTGGCATTATTGTTCTTGTGGGAATAGTTACTAAGAATGGAATTTTAATTGTGGAGTTTGCAAATCAGAAAAAAGAGGAAGGCTTAAATACTTTAGATGCCGTAATGCAAGCCTCTGCCTCTCGCTTAAGGCCTATTTTGATGACAAGTTTCGCTACTATTCTTGGAGCTTTGCCTATTGCCCTTGCATTGGGAGCTTCATCAACAAGTAGAGTTTCAATGGGAATAGCAATTATTGGCGGATTATTATTCTCTCTAATCCTCACCCTGATTGTTATTCCGGCACTTTATACCTATTTATCAGGACATCCAAAGACTTCCCCAGATGCATAAAATTAAGCTATTTATAATCCTTTTTCTGGCAGTTAGTACTTTTAATGCAGATGCACAAGAGGTTATGGACATTCAACAGGCCATTGACATTGCTTTAAAGAACAATTATTCCATTGTAATTGCGCGAAATGAAGCACTTATAGCAGAAACAAACAACACTCCTGGAAATGCAGGATTTCTACCTCAAGTGGGAGCAAATTTTTTTAGAGGAGAAAACCTCAACTATACCAGGCAGGAATTTTTTAATGGTGAGGTGAGGGAAGGTTCAAATGTTAAAACCAGCAATATGAATGCAAACATTCAATTGAACTGGACACTATTTGATGGTTTTAACATGTTTGCAACCAGAAAGATGCTGCAGGAATTTGAAGATATTGGAATCTTGAACACAAAAATAAAAGTGGATCTTACCATTTCACAGGTTATTGCTACTTATTATGCAATTGTACAAAAGCAAAAGCAAATTAAAACCATTAAGAATGCAATTGAAATTTCCCAGGAAAGAAAAAGAATTGCAAAAGAACGGCTGAATATAGGCGCTGGGTCAGGTTTGGAAATGTTACAGGCAAGCGTTGACATAAACTCCGACAGTTCTGCTCTTTTACGCCAGGAATTTGATTTAATAAGAACTAAAGCAGCTTTGAATGAGCTGTTGATAAGGGATCCTGAGTTCGATTTTATTGTACCTGATCAGATTTTAATGAGAGAAGTACTTAAGTATGAAGAACTCGCTCAAAAAGTATCTCAACAAAATCCTGAACTTTTAATTGCTCAAAGAAACAGCAGGATTGCCGATTTGAATTTAAAGCAATCGCAGTCTAGCATATACCCTACTATTTCAGTGAACTCAGGTTATGTGTACAGTAATTTTGAATCACAGCTTGGATTACTCCAATCCAACTTAAACCGGGGTGTAAATTATGGATTAACGGCAAGTTGGGGTTTATTTAATGGTTTCACACAGAAAACCAGAAGAAAAGTTGCTCAAATTGAGATTATGAATCAGGATAACCTGCGTCAGCAAACTGAGCTTAGAGTAAAGAATGAGCTGTATCAAATTTACACCTCTTATATAACATCCAAATTACTTGTAGATATTGAAAAGAAAAACCTTGAAGTAGCTCAGCAAAACCTGAATGTGAGCACAGAGAAAATGAAGATTGGAACAATCACAGCAATTGAACTTCGTGAAGCTCAACGCAACCTGATTGATGCAGAATTTCGCCTTATTATGACTGAATATGAAGCCAAGCTTTCTGAAACAGAATTGTTGAGATTAAGCGGACAACTAATTACAAAATAGTGGAACATTTCCATTTACCCTATGAAAATAGATCCTGATAAAAACCCGGAAATTCCTGAATTAATTTCTGTTCTTACCTGTCCTAACTGTAATTTCAGAAAAGAAGAAATTATGCCCACTGATTCCTGTCAGTTTTTTTATGCTTGTGAAGACTGTAAGCAAGTAATTAAACCAAAAAAAGGCGATTGTTGTGTGAATTGTAGTTATGGTTCTGTAAAATGCCCTCCTATTCAACTTGGTTCTGGGTGTTGTGGTTCTTAAAACTTTGTATGCTGTTAATAATTCGCTTACTTATAGGAGAATTGTGTAAACTCTGGCATTTGCATACCAGAGTTTACAATTAAGAACTTTCATTTATTATTGAACTACAATTTTTGTAAAAAAGGGTAAAATTTTAAACTTTACTTTCTTTCTGGCCTTGGACCTCTTTTGTAGGTAATTAATCCATTTAGGAAATTGCGAAGCAATTGATCTCCACATTCCTTATAATTGGGATGGTCTTCTTTGCGAAAAAGAGCACTCAGTTCGCTTTTTGTAATTTCAAAATCATTTAATTTCAGGATGTGGATAATATCTTCGTCCTTTAATTGAAGGGCTACACGCAATTTTTTCAGTATATCGTTATTTGTCATTATTTGAAAAACAATTAAGCGGTTAAATTATAAAATCAAAACTTATTTGGCAACTTCGATTTTCACTGTCTTTCTTTTTATTTTTTCGTCTTTAATGACTTGTACCAATTTATTTATTTTTGCTCTCTTAATTGCAACGAATGAAGAATAATCCAATACTTCAATAAGGCCAATGTCTTCTTTTTGCAAATTTCCTTTATGATGCAGAACACCCACAATATCCATTTTGTTAATTTTATCTTTTTTCCCTGCTGAAATATACAGAGTAGCCCATTGGGACCTTTCTGGCAAAACATTTTTTTCAGGCAAATCCACAAACTCTGGTGCTTTTTTTATGTAAGAAGGCACATGTTCATCTTGGCCCAAAATAATGTAAGCAGTACCCTCGGCTTTCATCCGTGCAGTTCGCCCATTCCTATGGGTAAAAACATTTTCGGTTGGAGCCAGTTGATAGTGAATTATATTTTCAATTTCAGGAATATCAAGTCCTCTGGATGCCAAATCTGTAGTAACCAACAAATGGCAAGATGCGTTTCGGAATTTTATCAACGCTTTTTCACGTTCATCCTGTTCCATGCCTCCATGAAAAATATCGTGATCCAACTTTTTATCATTGAGTAAGTCACTAATACGTTCTACTGCATCCCTGTGGTTGCAAAAAATCAATGTTGCTTTATTTCCGATCATACAAACCAGGGAAAACAGAGCGTCAATTTTATCCTTTCCAACAGATTTAACAGCTTTAAGCTTTAACCCCTGAGGCGTAGAGGCTGAAAGATAATTTAAAATCACAGGAGATTTTACACCAGCAAAATCAGGTATTTTTTGCATTTCTGTTGCAGAAGTAAGAAATCGTCTTTTCAAATTCTTGAGTTGACTAATAATATAGGCCATATCTTCCTGAAAACCGAATTCAAGTGCCTTATCAAATTCATCAAGTATTAGGGTATGAATGGTGGAGGTATCAACATTTCTTCGATCGATATGGTATGACATTCTACCAGGTGTAGCAATTAGAACTGCAGGAGGATATTCAAGATTGTTTTTTTCAATTTTGGTGGAATGTCCTCCGTAACAAACATTAACCTTAAAGCCGGTCCCCATCATTTTAAATACCTGTTCTATTTGTATTGCGAGTTCTCTGGAAGGAACTAACACAAGAGCTTGTACACCTTGCTTTTCTGGTTTTAATTTATTTAAAAGTGGCAGAAAAAAACCTAGTGTTTTTCCTGAGCCTGTAGGTGAAAGAAGCAATAAATCATTGTCTTTTTCTGTTGCATTAAGGGCAGCCAACTGCATTTCATTTAATGAGGATATTTTAAGATTCTCAAGTGCTTTTTCTATCATAGGGGTAAAGATAAGGGAATTAATTAGTATCATCAGGAATGGGAAAAGAAATGGGAATTCGAATAAAAACAGGGTATAGATGTAAATTTTAATGAAAACAAGAATTAACGGGGATTACAGCAGCAAAAGGCAACTAAACTCTTATCTTTGTAGAAAATAATAGATACGATATAAAAGAAAAATGGAAATACTACTCAAGGATATTGGGAAACGCTACAACAACGAATGGATTTTTAAAGGGATAACACATAACTTTACAAAAGGGAATAATTATGTTATACTTGGGTCAAACGGAACTGGTAAATCAACCCTTCTCCAATTAATTGCAGGAAATTTTATTCCTTCGGAAGGAAACATTTCTTATACCTTGGAAAACAAAGCCCTTGACCAGGAAAAAATTTTTACTCATATTAGCATAGCCACTCCTTATCTTGATTTAATAGAGGAATATACCTTAACGGAACTAATTGATTTTCATTCCAAGTTTAAACCTATGCTGTTTGACACTGAAAAAACAATTGAAATACTTGATCTTAATTCTTCCAAAAACAAGGTTTTAAAATATTTTTCTTCGGGAATGAAACAAAGGGTAAAGTTAGCATTGGCTATTTTAAACAAAAATCCTTTACTCTTACTTGATGAGCCAAGTTCCAATCTTGACCGTAACAGCATAAACTGGTATATGGAAATGATAAAAAAATATTGTAGTGAAAAATTAATTGTAGTTTGTTCCAATAATCAAAAGGAAGAATACTTCTTTTGCAATAAGGAAATACAAATAGAACTTTATAAAACTGCAAAAATTCAAGCTTAATAAAATAGCCACAATAAAATTAAGTCCAATGCTTTTTACTAATTCATGGTTTTGATTAAATTTACAAAGTTTTACAAATAAAAAAATATATTCGAATGGCTACCACTCAAGACATAGGTGTAGGATCTATAATCAAGTTTAATGGAGAACTTTGTCAGATTGTTGAATATCAACACCGCACACCCGGTAATTTAAGGGCTTTTTATCAGGCAAAAATGCGTAATTTAATGACCGGAAAATCTGTTGAATATCGATTTCGAGCAGGTGAATCTGTGGAATTGGTAAGAATTGAACACCGTACACTCCAATATATTTATTCAGAGGGTGAGAGTATAGTTTGCATGGACAATGAAACCTATGAACAGCTATATATTCCATCCAGACTTGTGGGTGATAGTTTTAAATTTATGAAAGAAGGCATGGAAGTAAAAGTTGCATTGGAGGATGAAACTCCAATAATGGCAGAAGCTCCAACTTTTGTAGAACTTGAAGTAACATATACAGAGCCTGGAATGAAAGGGGATACAGCCACAAACACTTTAAAACAGGCCACACTTGAAACAGGTGCAATTGTTAACGTACCTTTATTTATTAATCAGGGTGAAAAAATCAAAGTTGACACGCGTACTTCTGCTTATGTAGAAAGGGTAAAAAACTAGTATTCTGTAAAAAGGAAGTATCTATTTAAAGCGGATAACTAAGTAGTTTAATTATCCTTTATTTTAAAGACTCAATGAAGTTAAATTCTCCAATATCCTTAAAATCCATTTCGGCTTTAATAAGCGCTGAATTTGCCGGCAAACCTGATTTTTCAATTACCGGCATCAATGAAATTCACAAAGTAGAGCATGGAGATCTAACCTTTGTTGATCATCCAAAATACTATGATAAGGCATTAAATTCAGCTGCAACTACAATTATTATAAATAAGAAAGTTGAATGCCCTGAAGGGAAATCACTTCTATTTTCTGATGATCCATTTAGAGATTACAATATACTTACCAGGCATTTTATGCCATTTAAGTCTAGTTCAGTGAGCATAAGTCCAACCTCAACAATTGGTACTGGTACTGTTATTATGCCGGGGGTTTTTATTGGAAACAATTGTACTATCGGCAACAATTGCACTATTCATCCAAACGTTGTTATTTATGATGAAACGATAATTGGGAACCATGTAATTATTCATGCCAATTCAGTTATTGGTGCTGATGCATTCTATTTTAAACGCAGGGAGGATAGCTATGATAAAATGCATTCCTGTGGCAGGGTGATTATTCATGACAGGGCAGAGATAGGGGCATGCTGTACAATTGACAAAGGGGTTTCGGGAGATACCATAATCGGGCAGGGAACGAAACTCGACAATCAGGTTCATGTAGGTCATGATACTGTAATTGGTAAGAATTGTTTATTTGCTGCACAAGTGGGAATTGCAGGTGTAGTAACAATTGAAGACAATGTAATACTTTGGGGACAGGTGGGAGTTCAAAAGGATTTGACTATTGGTAGAGGTGCTATTGTTTTAGGTCAGTCAGGGGTTCCCAAATCACTTGAAGGAGGAAAAGTATACTTTGGTTCTCCAACCAGAGATGCTAAAGAAAAAATGAAAGAAATAGCTATGCTTAAAGATTTGCAGAATATACTGCTAAAACAAAACAAACAATAGAAAACGCAATGTCATCAACGGTAAATAATAAAACATCGCTGATCAATAGCCAAAAATTGGATGTCTTGTTAAATGTCACCAAGGCAATCAATTTTAATCAGTCGACCGAGGAGTTATTAAATACCTACGAAAAATTTCTGCGCGAAAATTTGCGTATTGAAAAATTAATATTGTACAGCAATCAAAATAATGAATGGACGCATTTGATTAGTTATGGGATAAGCCCAAAAACTAAAAATATCAATATTGAAAAATCCTTACTTCCTTTAAAAGAAATAACTTCTTTAATTTCAACAAGCAATCCTGAACTTAAATCATTTGATATTGCTATACCCGTATATCATAAATCACAACCACTAGCCTATTTATTAATAGGTGACATTTATGATAAAGAAACTGAGATAAGTCCTACTATTAAGCACTTGCCTTTTATTCAAACATTAACCAATATCATTTTGGTTGCAATTGAAAACAAACGGTTTGCCAAGGAGAGAATACGGCAAGAGGGGATGAAAAAAGAACTTGAACTTGCTTCACAAATGCAATCACTTCTTTTTCCTGCAAACCTTCCCAACGATGATAAAATTGAGGCAGCCGCTCTTTACCAGCCCCATCAGGAGGTAGGAGGAGATTATTATGATTTTATCCGGCTTAATGAAAATGAGGTTGTATTTTGCATGGCTGATGTTTCGGGCAAGGGTATTTCAGCAGCTCTTTTGATGTCAAATTTCCAGGCAAATTTACGCGCCTTATTAAATGCAAAAATATCGCTTACAGATTTGATCAAGGACCTTAATTTAAAGGTTATGAGCAATACCAAGGGAGAAAAATTTATCACCTTGTTCGTTGCAAAATACAACCAGGTTACAAGAGTAATGCAATTTATAAATGCAGGTCATAACCCTCCTGTATTAATATCAGGCGATCAAATCGTATTGCTTCAAACAGGAAGTGCTGGATTAGGGATGGTAGATGAATTACCAAAAGTAAAGGAGGGAATAATAAATATTGCTCCCAATACCTGTTTATTTTGTTATACTGATGGAGTTGTTGAACTTGAAAATGAAGTTGGAGATGACTTCGGGATAGAAAGGCTAAAAGACCTTTTAAAAGATGTATCCAATAAAAGCATGGAACAAGTTAACTTATCCATTATTAAAAAATTGGATGAATTTAAAGCTAGTATGCATTATTGTGATGATGTTGCTTTATTGAGCTGCAGGTTTTACTAGTTATCCCATTTGCTGATCATCAGGCAAAGCATTTTCTTTACTGTGAAAAATATCCATTGCAGTTAAAATTGCCAGAAAACTCCAAAAAGGAACAGCTGCCTTATCTGTATCAAGGAAATTATTAAGAAAACCATGTATAACATATGTTGTAAAACCCAATAGCACAACAAGTACCAAGGTTTTTTTCCTGCTATCTTTTAGCCTTATATACAATAACGTGCTTCTATAATAAACACAAATAATAATGATAATAAAAGACAACATTCCAATTACACCTTGTTCAACAAGAGGGCCAATATATTCGCTATGCGCATTGCCCCCATCACCGGCATTGGTACTAATAATTGTCTTTTCATCGGAGTTTTGAAAAGGAGCATATTGAAAAGCATAAGTTCCTGGTCCCCAACCAAAAACAGGTTTTTCAATAAACATTCTCAATGCAGACTGCCATCTGTTGATACGTTCAAGATTCGATGCATCAGAAGTCACATTTGACATGGATTGTACATGTTCAGTAAGGTTGTTGGAGGAATCCTGCCTGTTTTTTTCAATCATCATTAATAAATCTGCCTGGAAGGCGAAAAACAATCCTAAAACAATTGTAGTAGTTAATATGAGTGTCAGGAATCTGACTTTGAGCAGGTATATAATTCCTAAAATTCCAGCAAATCCAAGACTTAGCCATGCAGCCCGGGTATATGAAAATACAATTCCAACAATAAAAACAAGCATAAAAAAAACGGCCAAGGATTTTACCACTTTAGAATAGTCATCTTTCAAAAAAAGAAAAAAGACAGGAAAAAACATTGCAAGAACAGCTCCATAGGAAGTATGGTCATTGTAAAAAGGTGACATTACCCAATGGGCGGGTTTATGCTCAAAATCATAACCAGCATGGTTAATTATGGTATAAATAACTACTATGCTTATTGGAATAATGGAAAGCCATAAGAATTTATTGATGTTTTTATACTTATGGAACAATTGAGTTCCGATAAAATAAAAAGGAATAATAAACCATAAACGTGAAAGAAGAAATTTAAAAGAAACCAAGGGCATAACACTGGTAACGGATGTAACAAAAGTCCAAAGAAGACTGACAATAATGGCAATTGTAACAGGGTGTTTTAATACTCTATTGTCGAAGTTGTTTTTGTGAATCAGCTTAAAAATGAACAAAATCATAGCCCCAAACATCAATGGTTCACTTGGCAGAGACAATCCAATATTAAAATCACTGTTTTCAATAACAACAGAAAGTGGAGTTAAAAAAACAATGAGCAACAAAAATTTGTCAAGGGAAAACAAGGAAAGAAGAACAATTGCTATTGCAAGGGGTAAAAGCAATATCCAATAAATTTCATGGTAAATAAAAAGGGCATTCAGTAATATAAATGAAATACTGATGCTATAAATCCATTTTAATTTCAGGGTCTGTAACAAGTCTAACCAGTTTTTCTTTTGAATTATTTACTTTTTCTTCACCATCAATAACAGCAAATACAATAACAGCCATTAAAAGTGTGGCTAGAGTTGTGGATAGCACTATTAACCATCTAATAGGATATGATTTCTTATCCGGCAATCTTGAATTGGATACCACATCAGAATAAGTAAGCTCCTTTGTAACATCCATTAAAAAGACACTGTACTTCTCCGTTAAATCTGAGTTAATTCCTCTTAAAACATCTGCTTTGGCCGTCATTTCAAAAAACTCTCCACCTTTTTCCTGGAGTGAAATCAATAATCCTTTGGCTTCTTTTTCAACAGCATTATTTTTAACTCCCCCAGAAAAATATCCTCGTGTAGCTTCTTGAACCTGGATATTATAATCTAGAATACCATATTTAAGCCTGAAATCTTGAATTACTTGATCAATCGAATCCAATTCCTTTTGATTTTGTTTAAGGTGGTTGGCATATACAAGAACTACTTCGTTTGATTTCTTTCTTTGCAGTTTTTGAGCCTTTTTATTATACAACACTATTAAATGATCTGTAATGGCCTTTGAAGTTGCAGGGTCTGTATCTGAAACCTGTACTTCAACTGATTCGTACCTGGTACTCTTAAAAGTAATATTTGAATTGTAGTTACTAATTACTTTTGAGTAATAACCCATTGAAGTAGTATCAATATCATAATGGAAAGCCAGGTTGAAAGTGTTTATAACCTCATCTCTAATATCACTACCATCCAGGATTTGAAGAGCTTGTTCAACAGGAGTTTCCGATCCATAAGGCAAAATATTTACAGGGTAAAAAACAACTGATGCCTTATATTTTGGATGGATAAAATATGGGCTTGAAAACACAGAGGATAAAACAACAGCAATAATACCAATGATTGCAAAATGCTTGATTCTTCTAAGCAAAATTAAAATTACCGGATTGACTTTATTTCCAACTTTCATTTTTTTGTTATTCTTGAAGTTTGAATATTTTCAAATAATAAAATTATTAAAACAGATCCTAATAATGCAGAGAGCGTTGAAACTACCACTATAAGCCATCTTACAGGATATGATTTTTTTTCAGCCGGAAAGGCGTGGTTTACAATAAATGCATGGGTAATATTTTGTTCCGCATCTACTTTGGCCTCCTCGTATTTTGTTTTTAATTGCCTGAGTTGCTTTCTGTCATGTTCAAGATTTTCGGAAATTGACACATATGCCCCTCCAAAATTTGCCAGTATTCTTAATTTTTCCTCTAACGCTTTAATTCCTTCTCTGTTGCCTTTAGAAAGGGCAATTGCGTATTCAGAGCCATAAACCTCAGATTGAGAAACATAATCAATTACACCAAAGTTTCTTAACACATTTAATGAATCCTCTTTAATTTTAATTTCACTTAAAATATTTTTGTATTCATTGGCCACAATATTAAATCCCTGGATTGCCCTGGTTTTTTGCATCCTGTTTTTTACAGTATCAAGCAATGCAGCAATATCATTGGCAATGTTAGCGGCAATTTGTGGATTTTCATCTAACACCTCTATTTTAACTGACATAAATTCAGTTCTCTTAAAAGAAATGTTATCATGGTATTCGTTAATTAGTTCTGTTTGCTTAAACTCACTTTTTTCATCGATCCTGTAATGACGAATAAGGTCATACTTTTCCATGATGTAGTTACGAATTTCATCCGAATTTAAAACCTGCAGGAGTTGTTCGGCATCGTCTTCCTCACCAAACTGCATAATATCATTCTTGCTACTTAATTGGTTTTCAGACAAAAGTGATTTAGAAATAGAACTTGTGGCAGAGGGAAATAATATAACTGTTGATTTATATTTAGGGTGAATCAAAAATGAAACAACAGAAGAGACTATAATGGCTGAAAGCGCTACAATTACTAGAATTTTACGTCTTTTATAAAGAAAACCTATCAGACCTGTGGAATCAAAATCTGTTATATAATCCTTTTCTTCTGGCATGTTATTTATTTTAAAAAAATGTAAAAGTAGATAATTTTTTGGGAATAATTATTTTTTTTGCCTATCCTTTAAATGCATTTATCCATACTTTATTATATGGTACATGGATTTAATATTTAAGACACCAGTTATAAATGCCCATAAAACACTTGTTAAAACCATTATAAGAAAATTTGTTATCCAGCCAAAAGGCAATATTTTAGAAAAGAATGCAAGGGCAACAACCCCGATTGAAAAGAAAACTATTTTAGCTATTAACTTAAAATTTATTTCGAATTTAAAAATAAGAGCAGTAAGAACAACCTGAATTAAAGCTATCAAAGAATTGGTAATTAAACCAGAAATTGCGGCTCCTAGGGACAAAAACCGTGGAATAAGGTAAAAGTTGAGGGCTATATTTACAACCACTCCAATAGCAGCAAGCCAGTTAAGTTGTTTTAAATTACCATTTGCAGTTAATAAAGTCCCGAAAATATAAGTAAAAGACATTGCAATGAAGGAAAACATTAAAACACCAAACACCTGAGATGATTCATAAATGTACTCATGGTAGAGCAAATCCATAATTTCAAACCTGAAGAAAAAAGAACCTGTGGCAGAAATGACCGCCAAAGCAAGAATTAAGGAAAGGGAAAGATTAACTAATTCATTTATTCTCTCATTTAACTTAATCATCCTGGCAAAAAGGGGAAGCAACAGGCCTGCAAATAAAAATCCAATCATATTTGCAGAATCCAGTAATCTGTATGCCTGGGCAAAAATACCTGTTTGTTCAGCACCCGAAGGCAGTATTCTTTCCATAATAATGGTATCTGATTTTGTATAAATCATCATTAACAAAATCAAAAGAGCAAAAGGATAGCTTTGTTTTAAGATAGAAATAAAAAAAGGTTTGCTCCAGGTAAGTTTAAACACACCTGCTTTATTAAATACCACTAAAAAAGCTATAATTGCAGTAATGGCATAACCAGCAGTTTGGGTGTATATAAACCATTCTATTTTATATTCGCTTTCAAAAATGTTTCCCCATAATAGTACTACACTAATTGCTATCATTATTAACCTATCTAAAACAGAAATCAGGCTATCAGTTTTGAATAAATGCAATCCGGAAATATTCGAACGTAAATAAAGGACAAAAGAAATAAGGAATTGATTGAATACAAGCAACAACAGCATTTTAATTTCCTCCCCTTTATATCCAACAACAACAGCAAAAACAAGGGTTACAATGGCATAAAACAAGGCCAGTATAAATTTTAATCCAACAATATTTGAAAAATGCTTGGTTAACAGGTGGGTGTTTTGGGCTATGTTTTTGTTGTTAAAATTGGTAATTCCAATATCCAGCAAAGCATTCAATAAAAAAGAAAAATTAAAAAGCGCATAGTATAAACCGAAACTTTGGGCTCCAACAACATTTTGCACTTCCCTATCTATACCCAATATCCAGAATGGCTTAATAAGCAGGTTCAGAAATAACAGAAGGGCGAGGTTTGTAATAAATTTTCTTTGCATAACAATGGATGCAAAAGTAATAAAGGATTCGCTTAATTCTTATACTAACTTCTTTTTCTTACTTTTGCAGGCATAATTTCTCTTACCAATTGATAATAGCTGTTAATACAAGGTTACTGATCAAAAACAAACTGGAAGGTATTGGCAGGTTTGCATATGAAACCCTAAGTCGTATTACTGTTCAACATCCTGAACACACCTTTGTTTTTATTTTTGATAGAAATTATGAAAAGGAATTTATTTTTTCCTCCAATGTAATTCCAGTTATCATTGGACCTCAGGCCAGGCATCCAATTTTGTTTTTTTTGTGGTTTGAGTTTAGTGTAAAAAAAATACTTGCAAAATATAAAGCGGATATTTTTGTTTCACCTGATGGTTATTTGTCACTTTCAACAAATGTAAAATCCTTGGCTGTTATACACGATTTAAATTTTGAACATTATCCTGATGACTTGCCTTGCCTGATTGGCAAATACTACAGGTATTTCTTTCCCAGGTTTGCAAAAAAAGCCAGCAGGATTGCAACGGTTTCAAAATTTTCAAAACAGGACATTATACACAGATACGGTATTTCTGAAGATAAAATTGATGTGGTTTACAATGGGCCCTCAGATATATTTAAGCCTGCCATTGCTGTTGATATTGAAAGCACAAGGAGCAAATATGCAAATGGCAAACCCTATTTTTTATATGTTGGATCGCTTCATCCACGAAAAAACATTGGCAACTTATTTAAAGCGTTTGATTTATTCAGAAAAAAAACAAAAGCAGATATTAAACTTCTTATTACTGGGGAAAAATATTATTGGACAGATGAAATGCAAAAAGTATATGAGAGCCTGGAGTTTAAACAAGATATTATTTTCACAGGAAGAATAAACGATTTGGAATTGGCAAAGGTTATGCCTGCAGCACTTGCCCTGACTTATGTTTCATATTTTGAAGGCTTTGGAATACCTGTTGTTGAAGCCATGCAATGTGATGTTCCTGTAATTACATCCAATCAAACTTCTTTACCTGAAATTGCAGGCAATGCCGCTTTATTAACCGATCCATTTTCTGTTGAATCTATAGCCCATGCAATGTCAGGAATATACAACTATCCCGCTTTAAGAAAAGAGTTAATTGAAAAAGGTCGTATTCGAAGAGAAAAGTATAGTTGGCAAAAAACCTCAGAATTATTATTTGATAGCATTTGCAAAGCAGTTAAGTAATTTTTTTTGTGAAGTTAATGACGAAAAAAAACAATCGTGAATATAATTTTAATCTGATTAAATAAAACAACCTTAAGCCACAATAAAATGTTACTAAATTATTATACAGAAAACATTATTGAGGCTGGTTGCGATGAGGCAGGCCGTGGGTGCCTTGCAGGACCAGTATATGCAGCTGCTGTTATTCTTCCTGCAAATTTCTCCAATGAAACGCTAAATGATTCAAAACAATTAACCGAAATTCAAAGGTATAAGCTTCGGGAAATTATTCAGGAACAGTCCGTATGCTGGGCTGTTGGAATAGTATCAAATTTAGAAATTGATAAAATAAATATTTTAAATGCCTCTTTCCTTGCAATGCACCGGGCTATTGCCAAACTAAAAATAAAACCTCAGGAATTGATTATTGATGGAAACAGGTTCAATCCATACAAAAAAATTCCTCACCATTGTATTATAGAAGGTGATGGCAAATATTTATCAATTGCAGCAGCATCAGTTTTAGCAAAAACTTACCGTGATGATTTCATGAAGAAAATTCACAAAAAGCACAAAAAATATAACTGGGATAAAAATAAGGGTTATGCTACAGCCTGGCATAGAAATGCAATTGAACAGCATGGCATCACAGATTATCACAGAAAAAGTTTTCGTTTATTTGAACCAGCCCAAATTGAAATCGATTTCGATGAATAGGTTTGTATTTTTTTCGTACTTTACAATGGAATCATGCTGCATTTTCCTTATTTTTGAATCATATTAGCCAAATCAATTATTAATGACCAGAAAAATCATTATTGCTATTCTTACCTGTTTATTTTTGGCAATTCTTACCTACTCCTATTTTAACTTCAGACAAATAAAATCTCCTGTTACCAATGCTCTTCATGCTATTCCAGAAAATGCAGCACTAATAATTAAAATCAATAATGCACAAACATTAATTAATAAAATAAATGATGGAAATATAATTTGGGCAGAATTAATTAATACAGAATTCTTTTCTGAAAGAGACAAAGAACTTCTTTTTATTGATTCCATAATAAAAAACAATCCCACCATAAGGGAAATAATGGAAACCCAAAGTTCTTATTTATCCATGCATAAATCAGGGGCCCAGAAAGTAGATTTTTTGTTTTCTGTAACTATGCCTCCATATACTGATCAAAAAGATATACATAAAATCATTTTTAATAATGCTGCAGGGTGGAATGTTACCTCAAGATCATTTAACGGAATTCCTGTTGTTAATATTCAAAAGCAATCATCATCCATTAATTACAGTATTGTTAAAGGAATACTAATTTTCAGTCCTTCTGCTATTCTTATTGAAGAATCTATTAATCAAATAAATTCAGGGAAATCAATTGATGATAATTTAGCATTTCAATCTATTCAGGCCACAGCAGGCACTAAAGTAAGCGCGAATTTTTTTATTAATTACACTAATCTTAGCCAGGCATTATCCACTTTTCTATCTGAAAATCATCCAGCAACCCTAAATCCACTTTCGGGGTTTGCAAATTGGGCAGCATGGGATTTAAATATAAAACCAAATGCAATTCTGCTTAATGGTTTTTCAAGCAGCCAGGACAGCTCAAACAATTATCTAAATTTGTTTGGAAAGCAAAAGCCTCAAGGTATAGAATTAACAAGGATTCTTCCTTCAAACACTGCAAATTTCATGTTTTATGGATTCAGTAATTTCTCTTCTTTTCATAGGGATTATAAAGAATACAGAAAAAAAGAATATCCACTAAACGAACAATTAATCCACGAATTCATTACTAAAAACGGACCAGATTCAGAATCGGATATAGTTTCATGGATAAGCAATGAAATTGCAGTAGGTATGCTGGAAACAGCAAACAAGAACATACAAAGTCATGCATTTGCAGTTATCAGCGCATCAAATCTTGAAAACGCACACAAGCAACTTGGGAAATTCACTCAGAACAATGGAAATTCCATAGAAACTTATAAGGATTTTGAAATCTTTGAACTACCCATTGGCAATGCCTTTGAATTGATTCTTGGCAGCGCTTTTTCAAACCTTACAACACCCTATTATACAAACATTGGAAGATATATTGTTTTGGGAAATAGCCCTGTTGTTTTAAAGGTTTTCATCAATGAATTTTTGGCAGATAGAACTTTAAAAAAAGATAATCAATACATCACCTTCGCTGAAAACATATCTACAGATGCCAACATATATGCCTATTTTAATGTTGCCCGCTCCATTGAGCCCTATCAAGACCATTTGAAAGAAGATTATTCCAATGTAATTACCAAGCATAAGGAATTGTTTAGAAAATTTGAAGCTGTGGGTTTCCAGGTAAATAGTGATGGCAAGTTTTTTTACAATAATTTTTACCTTAAATATAACCCGGTCTATAAACAACAATCCGTTTCTCTTTGGGAAACCCAACTTGACTCTACGGTAAGTTCAAAGCCTGAATTATTAACCAATCACCTTAATAATTCCAAAGAGATATTTGTACAGGATGATGGAAACACAATTTATTTGATCAGCAATACCGGTAAAATTCTCTGGAAAAAACAATTGGAAGAAAAAATAATAAGTTCTGTTCATCAAATTGATTTATTTAAAAACGAAAAACTCCAACTGCTTTTCAATACCTCATCTAAACTCTATTTATTGGATAGAAATGGGAATGACATTGAGAAGTATCCGGTACAATTTAAACACAAGGCCACTTCGGCCCTTACCTTACTTGATTATGAAAACAGCAATGATTACCGGATTTTTATAACCCAAAGTGATAACAGCATTTACAATTATTCCGGTAGTGGGGAATTGGTGCGAGGCTTTGTTCCTGTAAACACTGAAATGCCCGTTTACGCACCTATACAACACACCATAGTGAATGGAAAGGATTATTTAATTGCTGTGGATAAGACCGGAAAAGTTTATATTTTTGACCGTAAAGGGGAAACCAAGATAAAACTTAAAGAAAAATTAATAATCTCAGACATACATAATAATTTGTTTCTTGAAAAAGGCAAGGATCTTTCAAAAACATATCTTGTTTCAACTGATTCCAGCGGAACAATAATTAAACTTAATCTTAGTGATGAGCTGGAAAAAATAAATATTGGTGAATTTTCGTATCCGCATTTTTTTGATTATAAAAACATAACCGGAGATAATATGAAAGAATATATTTTTATCAATGGCAATAAGCTTCATGTTTTTAACCAGAACAAGGAAAATCTTTTCAAACATGAATTTAACAATCCTCTAAATTTACAATCTCAATATTTTTATTTTCCAGATGGCAATGGCAAAACAGGTGTTACAGATGTATTAGCTCAAGAAATTTATTTATTTGATGAAGCAGGAAATTTGTTTGATAATTTCCCTCTTAAAGGCAGCACTTTATTTAGTATTGAAGATATCAACCAGGATAACAATCTAAATATTGTGGTAGGATCAGGAAGAAACATATACCTGTATCAAATAATCCCATAAATCATCTTGATTCCCTGAAAGAACGGGCCTTTAATTTTTCTATAAAATTGAAAAGGTTATATTTGCTTAATAAATACATTTTTATGAGAAAGATTTTAAACTCCATTGGGATTATTTGTTTTCTAAACTCCATCGTACTTTTGCAAGGCTGCATTAAAGATAAATTGAGTCTTGACAATCTTAAGGATGAATGGAACCCAACCTTTGCAATACCACTTGTAAATGCTTCATTGGGAGTTTATGAGATTCTTGCTAACACAGATAGTAGTGATATAGTTGTAATAGATCCAGTAACAGGATTTATAGCTTTAGTTTACTCCGGAGAGGTGGTTTCTTTTGATGCCAGGGATATAGTTGGACTCCAGGATCAAATAGGACAGGATGATATAACCCTCTCCCCTTCCGAATTCAGCACACTTACTACAACTGGTTCAGTATCCAAAACCCAAAACTCTACACATGTATACCTTCCTACATCTGTTATTCAAATTGATAGTTTAAGATTAAAATCTGGTACAATTCAATTGAATGTTAATAATAGCCTGAATCATAGCGGAACTCTTAAAATACGGATTCCGGGAATGGTTAAAAATGGTATTTCATTTGAACAAACAATACCCATAAGCTCGAGCCTTCCCAATAACCTACAAACCATTAACCTTCAAGGATACAGTGTAAAAATGGCAAGCGGCCCGGGAAATTACAATGAAATTCCTATTGAATATATATTAGATTTAAATTACTCAATAGGTCAATCGGGAAATGGAAACATTTCCGTGGAAAGAAGGTTCATTGGATGGGAATTTGACAGAATATTTGGTTATTTTGGCCAACAAATAGTAAGTTCGGCCCAGGATTCCATACAATTAAAAATATTCAACAATTCCACCGATGGTTATTTTGAATTAACAAACCCAAGCATAAAATTCAATATCATTAATTCATTCGGTTTTCCAATAGATTTAAATATAAATGTACTTAAATCCAAAAATATTGAAACAGGAGTAGAAACAAATATTGCATTAAATAATTTTCCGAATCCATTTGCAATTAACTATCCTTCTGTTTCACAAATAGGAGGTTCCGCAAGCACTCCCAAAAAACTTGACAAATCCAATAGTAACCTTGCCACATTAGTAACCCCTACTCCCAAATTTTTTATTTTCGGCATTACCGGCCAATCAAATCCAAATGGTTTACCTGCTCAAAATGAACGTAATTTCATGACCGATGAAAGCAAATTTGTGATAGAAACGGAAATTGAATTGCCACTTGAGGGATTTGCTTTTGGTTTTTCAGTAATTGACACCTTGGATTTTAGCTTTTCTGAAAACAAAGAAGAAATTGAATCCTTGTTAATCAGGATAAATGTAGACAATGGATTCCCGGTTGATTTGCGTATGCAGCTTGTTCTCCTGGATCAAAACTATAAGCCATTAGATTCTTTATTAAATCCATTAGAGAATTTAGTTCTATCAGGAGTTGTTGGCCCAGCGGGAAAAGTAACCCAGTCTTCTCAAAAAATTACTGATGTAAGCTATGATCAATCTAAAGTTTACAATCTGTTAAATGCTAAATATATCATTGTTAGAGGAACATCAAATAGTTTCGGAGCTTCTGCTTCAAATGCATCAAATACGATTTCTAAAATTTATGATGATTATAAAATTAACGTACGTGTTGGGCTAAAAGCCAGTGTTCGTCCTGGAGGAATATTAAATTAAATAATTGTAATTATGTTTAAAAAGATATTTTTTTCTGTTTTTTTCGTGATCTGTTTTGCTGTAAATGTCTTTTCCCAGCAAGATTTAACCCTTTATCATATGAATCGAATACCGCAGGTAATATATACCAATCCATCCTTTATTCCTGATTCCAGGATTAATGTTGGATTACCCTTTATTTCTTCAAATTATTTCAGCATAAGTAATAGCGGATTCACTTATAATAATTTGTTCAATGTTGATAATCTTATAAAAAACATGGGCAAAAGAAATTATTTTACCACGAATCTTCACATTGATTTCTTAAGTGTAGGAGTAGCTTTAAAAGATAATTATTTTAGTATAAATATTACCGAAAAGGTTTCTTCCCGGTTCACGTATCCTAAAGCATTGTTCCAATTGGTATGGGAAGGCAATGGACAGGAGTTACTAGGTACAAGGGCAAACATGGATGGCCTGGGTTATGATTTCATGCACCATAGAGAATATGCTTTTGGCTTTGCGAGGAAATTCAACGATAATTTAACTTTTGGAGCAAGAGCAAAATACCTTACAGGATTTCAAAATATTTATACAAAAACCAGCAGGATAGGTTTAACAACCGATGAAGTAACTTTTGACCTGGTTGCTGATGGAGAAATGCAAATTAACACCTCGGGTGTAAAGAGTATTTATGAAGCGGATGGTTCTTACAATGGAATTTCCGCTTTCAAAGCATCCGGAAACAATGGTGTTTCACTTGATTTGGGAGGATCTTTTAAATATTCAGATAAAATAGGATTTTCTATTGCTGTGCTGGATTTAGGTTTTATAAACTGGAAAAATGATATTAAGAATTATAAACAAGATGAATTTGAATTTGTTTTTCGAGGAGTTAGCCTTAATGAACTTATAAGCAAAGGGGATTCAACAGGAGAAACGGTAATAGAAGCATTAATTGATTCACTAGAAAACACTTTTGTACTTGATGAATCGGAAGAATCGTATACAACCTGGTTAAATACAAGAATATTACTTGGAGGAACTTATAAATTAACTGAAAATCATACTGCTGGTGCTCTTGTTTACACCGAATTTATAAAAGGCAGAATGCGATCATCGCTCACCTTATCCATGAACACAAAAATCAAAAAATGGTTGAGTGCTTCTGCCAGTTATTCAATGTATAACCGAAGCTGGACTAATATTGGCTTAGGTTTTTCTGTAAATGCGGGGCCTGTACAATTTTACGCTGTAACAGATAATGTACTTGCTCCAATAATACCCCAAGCGGTTAAAAATGCGCATATTCGTTTTGGATTAGTAGCAACAATAGGAAGAAAAACAAAGAAAGCAGCTGCAACTAGCATTGATTAAAAATCAATCTTTGCTAAATTTTCAAGGCAATATTTAAGTTGTTTATCGTATTGTATCTTTGTTACTTTCACTCCAATTTCCCCATAAGTAAGATCATAAATAAAATTACGATCCGGTAAAATTTTGGCCTGGTAAGTAATTACTGAATAATATTTTCCACTAACCTTAAGTTCCTCAAATTCATTTACTGAATTAATTTTAAACCAGGATTTATTATCTGAATATTTAATGTAAACAGGAAAATTTATTTTATCGTCCATAATGAAAACACTTTGTATAATTAAACGTTTAATTATATACCATTTAAAAGTAAAGAAATGACAGGTAAAGATCACTATATAAAAGCAGAAGAAAAACTAAAGGCAAAAGATTTTCAATCAGCTATCACCTGTTTTTCACAGGCTTTGAAAGAAAATTACATGTCCTCGGAGATGCTTTTTAAAAGAGGATGGGCTAAAATGAAAATCGAGTTGTATAATGAGGCGATAACTGATTTTGACAAAGCCATTGAGCTTGACCCTGGAAATGCTTCCTATTATAGCGAAAGGGGGATTTGCTGGCATTTAATGGAGAAAAACAATCTTAGTGTAATGGATATGAATACAGCCATTGAGCTTGAACCAGATTATGGGTACAGGTACTCCAGCAGGGCATATATTAGGGATAAAATGGGCGATACTGCAGGTGGGGTTGATGATTATTTAAAAGCTATAGAACTTGATCCTGAAGATTCCATATCAATGAATAACCTTGGTATGCTTCAGGAAAAGCTGGGGTATATGAATAAGGCAAAATCAAATTATGAAAAAGCAGATATTCTCGCTGCTCAGAACACACCGATAAAAGCAGCAATTGAGACTGTAAATGCCCAACAAAAGCAAGCAGTTGAAATATCTTTGTTCACAAAATACATTGTATTGATTTCATCCGTTTTTGTAAAAAAAGGTGTTTTGAAGGAGTATCTTGATTTTATTAAAAAAATGCTGAAATAACAAACCTGTTGGATTAACAGAATTAATTCAATTCTAAAACCTGTATCTAAGCTGAACTTTCAATTCTGAACGTGTATTTCCCTGAATTTCTTCAAGTCCACTTCCTATTACATTTTTATTGTAATAGTATGTTTGGGCATACCTGATCCAAATATCCATATTACGCTTAAAAGTATACTGCAAAATAGCATATGCCCTACTCCCACGATTTGAAAATCCGGGAATAGAAAATGCATACAGAACATCTGATTCATAGGTATAAATTCGTGAATTATAGGAATCGGTATCAAATAAAGCATAGCGAAGATTTAATGAAAAAGGGTATTTCATTGGCTTGTAAATTAAATCCTGGAAAATCAGGTAACCATTTTCTTTGGGGCGATCCCCAATTCTGAATTGTATAAAGTCGACCCTGTTTCTTAATTTTATAGAGGGTGTTAAACTATAACTGACATGGTACCTGTAGTTTATTTGGTTAGTTCCTACAACAGGGTCTATTTCATCAATATCTTCTGGAGAGTTTTTGAATTTGTCTCTTTGTCTTACTCTAACATACATATCAACTTTCCTTGATGGAGTATAATTTATTTGAACCAAGTAATCAGTTCCGTATGAAGGGGCATCAACCAAATACCTCATCCAGGGAAAAACAAAACGATCATAGTAGGCTGTAATGGTAACCTTTTGGGAAGGATTAAAAACAATTCCGGTATAAATACCTTGTTCGTTGGAATTTTTGCTTCCTTCCCCCACTCCCATACTGTGCATAGCCTGATAATCCTTGCCGTATTTACGGTGTAAAATTATTAAAGACAAACGGGGATCAATGCTCATAAGTACTCCATTTACCATTGCAAACCCACCATTAGCACTTCTTGCCACTTCCCCGAAAAAATTCATATTGTAGTAAATCCAATTGTAATCAATACCTAAATTAAGGTTTTGAGAAGAATTAAAATCAAATTGATTGTAAAGTGATAAATTTCTTTGAAGCAGTCCTCCATATTCAGTTCTTACAGCTGTAGTTCCAATTTTCAAATTTCTTTTTTTATATGCAAGGTGACCACCAAAAATGGTTTCACTGATTGAATTTTTTCTGGAAATTTCTGTGGGAGTGCGGTGGAATCCACTTAATTGAAAAGATGTGATAATAGTTTCTTCCTGAATAAAAGCATCATTATCAATGAATGTTGTGTCTGAATTTACTTGAAAATTGGCATCAATATTTTTATGAGAACCAAAGGCTGTAAATTCAAAATTTTTATGGCCTAAGGTAACTCCCGCTCCTCTTAGGAAAAGATTTTCATCAACCGAGCCGAAAGGTCTTAATCCCTGCCCCTGACGTTTGAGATTAAGTGCGAAAGATGATTTTCCCATGGCAAGCCCAGACCAAAAAGTGAGTCCTTGACCAAACTGGGCCTGGTAATCCCCAACAGTTGCAGCCTTAACAAAACCCATATCCCGTATAAAAAGATGAGCTGTAAAAAAATCAAATCCTTTTTTTTGTGTGCCTTTAAAAAACTCTTCTCCAGGATCTTTTTCTGCTGTGAAGCCCCAACTTATCTTACTGCCGTAATTAAATCTATAACGCGTGTAAAGCTTGTCTTTGCTCCCCAGGTATCTTGAATTAGGATTTGCGGCTAAAGTGGAATCGTCAATGAGGGTATAACCCTTTTGATCCTCAAGCACAATATGATGCCTTGCAATTAATTGATGCTTACCATTGTTCATCATCTCCTTAAAGGTAAGCCTTGGCCTGTCTAAATCAGAAGTAACAGTAACAAAGGGCATAATATTTCGAATAGTTTGCAGATCAAAATCCTTTACTGCCTGTAATTCAATAATTGAAATTAACTTTCCATTTTTTTCAATATGCTCAAGCAAGTTATTAATCTGGAAATCCGTAAGCATTTGCAATCCATTTAATGCTTCTTTATTTGTTTTATTTAAATTGATTGGGTTTTCAATATAATACAGAAGTTCATCAAATAACAAGGTATAATCAACCTCGGTATCTTCAGCATTCTCGGCAATTGTTTCAATTTTTTGTTCTATCGCACTTTCCTTAATTATAACCTGCTTTTCCTGTGCTATTATAAAAAAAGGCAGCAAAAATAAAACAAGAAAAATTTGGATTGAAATAAGTTTCATTTTAAAAAGCGTAACTTAAAGAAACCATTGGTGAGTAGCCCAAAACAGAATGAATTGAAGTTGCAAAATCAATTTTAAATTGGTTCAATTTTAATCCAAAACCAAAAGTATTTATGCCTGGATTTGTTGAAATCCCTCCTCTTAAGTAAAATTGTTCAATTACATTATATTCAAGGCCTGCTCTAAATACAGGTTTATGCTGTGTGTCTTTTAGCGTTTCAACACAAAAAAGCACTTTTTTTGAAACTTCATAACTTAAACCAAGGCGCATAATAGTTGGAATACGTTCATTGTTGTGGGAGGCAAGTTTAACTCTGAAAGGATTAAAAACATGAGCTCCAAGGGTGAGTCCGGGCACAAGTTCTGCCTGCACTCCTACCTCTCCTGTTAGCATCCCCTTGTTTCCATATCCTTCAGCAATAAATGTATTTAAATAATCCAACTGAACTCCTGCAGAAACTTTTTCCCCTAATTTCTGAGCGAAAGCCAAACCAACTTTACTTTCACTGTATAAGGCAAATCCAAAATGGGAAACACTTAATCCAAAAACACCGTTTTTAATTGGCATTGCAAGAGCTATTGCTTTTACACTTAATTCAGGAACAAGGAACCTGTTTTCATAATAAATGCCTGCTTCTATTTTGTCAAGTCGGGCTAAACCAGCTTGATTGTGATGAACTGACCATAAGTCAGAAACACCAACAGAGGCGTTTCCCATGGCAGCTGATCGAGCACCTAACTGATGGTTATTCTGAGAAAAAGATGGCAGGGAAAGAATGCCTAAAAACACTGCAAGTAAAGGTATTTTCATTCATCAAGGATTATGAAACGCAATTTACGACAAAATAACTTCTCTGCAATGGTAAAACCTACCTTTAATTGTTAAGCAAAAGTTTTGTTTTTAATAGGAGTAAAGGATCGATCTATAATAATAATTGAGGCCCTTAAATTAAATTATTCGTTTTTCAGAAAAAACAGCAATTACAATTTCTCTACTTCCTCAGCCGAATCCAGAACTTTCTTTTTAAGATTATCTTTAAAATAGGTTATTTTCTTTAATAATAAAGGGTCATTAACGGCAAGAATCTGGGCTGCTAAAATCCCGGCATTTTGTGCTGCATTTAATGCAACTGTAGCCACGGGAACACCATTTGGCATTTGAAGAATAGACAATATTGAATCCCATCCATCAATGGAATTGCTGGATTTAATTGGAACACCAATAACTGGCAGCGGAGTAATAGAGGCTACCATTCCCGGCAAATGAGCCGCACCACCTGCTCCGGCAATAATAACTTTTAAACCACGAGTAGCAGCTGTTTTTGCATATTCAAACATTCTTTCAGGAGTTCGATGAGCCGAAACAACAGTTATTTCGAAAGGAATTTTAAATTCTTCCAAAATTAAGGCAGCTTCTTTCATAATTGTAAGATCTGATTTACTACCCATGATTATTCCTACTTGCGCCATTTTTTTAAGTGTTTTTGATTTACCTTTAAATTCTTGTAATTATTCTGAAATTATTTTCAAAGTCTCTTTTACCCACTTTGCTTTTTCCTTTGCCTTAATTAAATCAGCATCTAAAATAGTTACATGACCCATTTTGCGAAAAGGCCTGGTGCTTTTCTTGCCATACAAATGAATGCTTACGCCTTCTGTTGCAAGCACTTCATTCATTCCCTGATAAACTGCATCGCCTGAAAAGCCCTTTTCACCAAGTAAATTTACCATTACTGCAGTTGATAAACTTTTTGTTGATCCTAAAGGCAAATCAAAAATAGCACGAAGATGTTGCTCATATTGGGAAGTGTAATTTGCTTCAATGGTATGATGACCGCTATTGTGAGGTCTGGGGGCTATCTCATTTACAAGAACCTTTTGATCCTTTGTAACAAACATTTCAACAGCAAGAATTCCAACAAAATCAAGAGCAACGGCAATTTTCTCGGCTATTTTGTATGCTTCCTTTTCAAGGGAAGAAGAAACATCAGCTGGAGCAAATAAATATTCAACCAAATTAAATTCAGGATTAAATTCCAATTCAGTAATTGGAAAACATTTAGTTTCACCTGTTTTATTGCGTGCTATTATAACTGAAATTTCTTTTTCGAAATCAATTAGTTTTTCAAGTACACTAGGTTCATCGAAAGCATTTTCCAGTTCATGAAAATGGGTTAAACGAGTTACCCCTCTTCCATCATAACCTCCTTTGCGCAATTTTTGCATGAAGGGAAACTCTAGTGCAAAATCTTTAATCTGATTTTTATTCTCAATTAAAAAGAATGCTGCACTGGGGATATTATTGTTTTTGTAAAATTCTTTTTGAAGGCCCTTATCTTGCACTATTTCTAACACCTTTGGAGGAGGATATACAATTAATCCCTCATCTTCCAGCTTTTTTAAGGCATCCACATTTACATGCTCAATTTCAATAGTGAGTAAATCAACTTTTTTTCCAAAATCGTAAACAGTTTGAAAATCCTGTAAATCACCCTTTACAAAATCTGATGCTAAATTCCTGCAAGGGGCATGCTCATCAGGGTCCAATACAACTACCTGTACATTAAAATTAATGGCCTCCTGTATCAACATTCGCCCGAGTTGCCCACCGCCTAAAACACCAAGGCGGAAATTATTATAAAATGACTTTTTCATATAAGGGCTCAAAGATAATTTAAATGTATATAACAATAAAGGGTAATATCTGCTAATTTAAAGGCTAAAGCTTTTAAAAAATGCTTAATTTAGCCGTTTTTAATTAAACCAATGCAAAAAGTTAAAGTAAAAGATAAAGATTTTGAACTGTTTATCTCTGAGAATCAGATTCAGAAGGCCATTGATGATGTTGTAGAAAAAATGCAGACGGATTTAAAGGATAAGAACCCTTTATTCATAGCTATTTTAAACGGTGCATTTATGTTTGCATCTGATCTTTTTAAAAAATATTCTGGAGATTGTCAAATTTCCTTTGTTAAATATGCATCTTATTCAGGAACACAAACAACAGGACAGGTAATAACCCTTATTGGTTCCAATGAACAAGTTACAGGAAGAACAGTTGTAATACTTGAGGACATTGTAGATTCAGGCATAACCATGGAACAGGTAGTAAAAGACATAAAAGTATTTAATCCCTTGGATGTTAAAATTGCAACCTTACTGTTTAAGCCCGATGCATTCATTAAAAATTACTCCATTGATTATGTAGGAATTTCAATCCCAAATGATTTCATAGTAGGTTATGGGCTTGATTACGATGGATACGGAAGAAACTTAAAGGATATTTATAAAATTGTTTCAAGTTAATATTACTGGGTTTCTAATATTAAGCCAAAATAAAAGCTAAAATAATCATCAAAAATAAAAACCGAAAAACACATAAAATAATGTTAAACATTGTATTATTTGGCCCTCCCGGGGCTGGAAAAGGCACACAATCTGAAAAACTAATTGAGAAATACAAGCTTATTCATCTTTCAACAGGAGATATTTTAAGAAGTGAAATTGCAGCAGGAACTGCATTGGGACTTGAAGCAAAAAAAATAATGGATCAGGGGATCCTGGTTCCAGATGAGGTTGTAATTGGAATGATAAGTTCAAAACTTGACCAAAATAAAAACGCAAAGGGTTTTATTTTTGATGGATTTCCTCGTACTGTTGCCCAGGCAAAAGCTCTGGACAGGCTTCTTGACGAAAAAGGAACTCAAATCTCTATGATGCTTGCCCTTGAAGTGGAGGATGAAGAACTCGAGAAAAGATTATTGGGAAGAGGTTTAGGTTCAGGACGTACAGATGACCAGGATGTTAATATTATCAGAAAAAGAATTAAAGAATATAACGACAAAACAGCACCATTAAAGGATTACTATGCAGATCAGCATAAATTCCATTCAATTTATGGCATAGGAAGCATTGATGAAATTTTTCATCGCTTAAGCCAAAAAATTGAACAGGTATATGATTTGGAAAAGAATTTAAATTTTCCAGGTCTTGATTTATAGTGAATAAAGCAATTTTATCACCTTATTTCTCGTATTAATATAGATATTTAAGATAATAAGGAATTTTCAGACATGTCAGGTTCAAACTTTGTAGATTACGTAAAAATTTGTTGTCGTTCAGGCAAAGGTGGTGGAGGTTCTACTCATCTTCACAGGGATAAGTCCACTGCTAAAGGCGGTCCGGATGGTGGTGATGGTGGAAGAGGTGGCCATATCATTTTAAAAGGCAACAAGCAATTTTGGACTTTGCTGCATTTAAAGTACATGAAACATGTTATTGCCGAGCCAGGTACTAACGGAAGCAGTGCTTTAAAAACAGGCAAGGAAGGAAAGGATATAATTCTTGATGTTCCTCTTGGAACAATTGCACGTGATGCAGAAACCGGAGAGGTAGAGTTTGAAATAACAGAGGAGGGTGAAACAAAAGTACTTGCAAAGGGTGGCAGAGGCGGTTTAGGGAACAATCATTTTAAAACATCAACTCTTCAAACCCCCCGTTTTGCTCAACCCGGTGAACCTGGTCTTGAAGAATGGAAAGTTTTAGAGCTGAAAATTTTAGCTGATGTAGGGCTTGTTGGATTCCCAAATGCAGGGAAATCAACCTTACTTTCCGTAGTTTCGGCAGCCAAACCAGAAATTGCTGATTACCCATTTACAACACTAGTTCCAAATCTTGGCATTGTTAGTTACAGGGATTATAAATCTTTTGTAATGGCAGATATTCCGGGAATTATTGAAGGAGCAAGTGAAGGAAGAGGAATTGGCCTAAGATTCCTGCGTCACATTGAAAGAAATTCAATTTTATTGTTCCTGGTTGCCGCTGATAGTAAGAACATTCGTGAGGAATATAACATTCTACTTAATGAACTTAAAAGCTTTAACCCCGAGCTACTTGATAAAACAAGGTTGCTGGCAATTTCAAAATCAGATTTGCTTGATGCGGAACTTATTGAAGAAATAAAAAAAGATTTACCAGACATTCCAACTGTTTTCATCTCCTCATTAGCCAATAATGGTATTACTGAGTTAAAGGACATGTTGTGGAAAGAGTTAAATAAATAAATCATTATTTTTCCCTGAAATACAGGATCGGTTTGCAACAACCAAACAAATTCGACTACCAGAAATTGATTTTTTATACAACATGTTAGCATTGTTAAAACAGTTTGACCAGGAATTGTTTTTGTTTCTGAATAGCCTTAATAATCCAGCATTGGATATTATTATGTATTGGTTTTCAGATAAATTGTTTTGGGTTCCATTTTACTTTATTCTTCTACTAATAATTGGCTGGAAAAAAGGATGGAAATCACTTTTTATCCTAATTCCAGTTGTAGCACTAGTGATTGCTCTCAGTGATCAATTAAGTGTGCATCTTTTCAAAGATGTTTTTAAAAGATACAGGCCCTGCCACAATGATCAAATCAAGGAAACAATACATATAGTTAGCGGATGCGGAGGAATTTATGGCTTTGTTTCCTCACATGCTGCAAACACTTTTGCCTTAGCCCTTTTCATTGGCCTTGTTTTAAAAAACAAGTTTAAATTTATCCTGCATTTTATGCTCATTTGGGCCTTAATGGTTTCATACAGTAGAATATATATTGGCGTTCATTATCCCGCAGATATACTTGTTGGAGCTATGCTTGGAATTCTAATTGGTTGCTTTGGTTTTTATTTGAATGGATTAATTACCAGAAAAATAAACTTTAAGTAAGCCTTGCTTTCTGCTTTTTCCGGAAAAATCAAAATAAAAAAATTCTTGAATTATCCATGTAAACTAATTTGCATACCAATAGTGAGCAAGGGCAATTCAGGATACATAAATCTACTTTTGAACAAACTGGACATCCTATAAGAACTATAAAAGACGTACCTGTTTAACCCAATTCTGGCTTGAAGCCCGTAATTAAAAGGATTTGTATAAGTCAAATTCTTGTTCACCACTTTAGTTAATTTAGCATTGGATTCGTTAGGAGTTTTATTTTTATCATTGTAAATATGTCTTATTGCAAATTCCCAGTTCCCATAAGCTGCAACATCAATGAAATTTCCTATATGATTGCCTCTTTTACCGATGTTAAACCTATTGTAAATAAGGGCACCAAGATGATTGAAATTTATTTTCTCATTATCGTGTAAAACACTATTAGGAAGTGTTTTTTGTATCTGTTGTTTTATATTAAAACTTGTAAGTCCGTATGCCAAATCAAATCCAACAGCATAAAAATTTGCAACTTTTCTTTTATACCTGTATCCAAAATTAAAGTCAGTTGAATTTCCATATCGAATTGCAGATCCTGCTCCCATGGAAGGTCCAACAATAAATCCCAATCCTAAATACATATGGGAGTAATGTTTCAGGTTTGGCCCCTGTTGTGAAGGTATAGTATCCTTGCCGGGATTTTGCTCCAATAGGATTTCCTGGGCATTTGAATTTATGCCAATGAAAACTAAAGCCATGAAAATTGCCGCTTTTACCATCTTTATCTAATTAAAATTTAAATTCTTCTGTATATCCTTTATAATGAAATCTTACTGTTTGTCCTGGCTTAAAATCAGAAACAGGTAAACTCAGCACTTCTGCCTGTTTTACGTTTACAATAAAATACTTATTCAAAAATCCCTGGCTATTTTCTATATGATAATAAAGATAAAAAATCCTTTGGGCCTCATAGTTTAATGTTTCATTCGAAACAAGTTCGTTTAAAGTGCTATTCAAATCTTTTTTTGGTAAATATTCCTCTTTAATGGTAATTTTTACAAATGAATTATCAACGAAAACATGAAAGGTAGGAACTATATTAGGAGAATTTTCTTGGGTAAAATAATTTGCCCGTGGAATACCAAAACCATGCACATAATCATAATATGGATACAAATCGCCTGACTTTTCAATTTCTTTAAAAATTTCCATATTGTTTAATTTAGGATTTTTTTGCCAGGCACAAGCAGCAAAGCCAGCTATAAGAGGAGAGGCGAATGAGGTACCATTTGCCAGGGATAAATTAGCTTTTCCAGCAGCAATTACTTTTCCAAATGCACTTACATTGGGTTTCATTTTTTTTCTGGCATTGGGGCCATAAGAACTGAAAGTTATATGATAAAACTTATCAGGATCAATTCCTCCGACTGCCAGAACACTATCAGCATCAGCAGGAGTGCCAATAGTTTTCCAGCTTTTCCCTCCCTCGTTTCCGGCTGCATTTACCACAAGAATTCCTTTTGAAGCAGCCATGTTTGCGGCACGGGAAACCAGACTGTAACTACCATCCATTTGCTCTTTAAAATACCTGTGATGGGTATATCCCAAAGAACTGTTAATTATATGCGCACCATTTTTATCCGCCCATTCTGCAGCTGCAAGCCAATTTTCTTCCTCGGAAAAAGGTTCAAATTTTGCCCTTTCAGTACGAGCAAGAATAAACTCAGCACCAGTTGCAAGTCCTATTTTAATTGAATCAATGATGCCACCAATACAAGACATTACCATTGTACCATGTGGATTATATCCATAAACATGTTCCTTATTTTGGACAAAATCCCAGGTTTTAATGATTCTTCCTGATTTCCTAATATGATCAAAAGCAGGATGGGTATTTACTCCAGGAAAACCAGCATCAAATATTGCTATTCTAATTCCACGCCCATCAATATTTTGTTCTTCGAATTGTTTAATTCCCATGCTAGCCGTTTGGCTTGCCAAAAGATGTTGATCCTCACGAGAGAGTTTTTTATACATTTCTTCTGCCTTATCCTGTTTCGGGTTTTCTATAAATGCAAGTGAAGCAGAAGACGTGGAAAAAGGAATAATTTCAGTAACAAATGGCAACTTTTTAATGCTTTCTAATTGAGAAGTCTTTGCATAGCAAACAACTGCATTAAACCATCTTGTAGATTTCCCAACAGAATCAGCAAGTGCTTCCACGGAGGCTATATAATTTTCATTAACAGGCCAATCGGTATTATCACTCATAGGCAAACCTGCGGCTTCCCTTCTTTCAATGGCCTTAGTATCAAAATATTCAAGTGGATTAAAACCTACAGAAGATTTATCTTTGAAAAAAATCCAGTATTTACCGTAATTTTGTCCAATTGCAACCGTATTAATTAAAAAGAAAAACAACAGGGGCAAGAGCAGGAAAAACCTATTAACACGCATAAAATAAAAATATCTACTAAAGTATTGATTTAATCTCTCTCAAACAAATTACAATGAATTCAATTGATTTAAGAAGCGATACCGTTACAAAACCAGGAAAAGCAATGCTTGAGGCCATGTTTAATGCACGGGTTGGAGATGATGTTTTTGAAGAAGATGAAGCAGTAAATCAATTGGAACAACAATCAGCGCAAATGTTTGGCATGGAAGCTGGGCTATTTTGCCCCTCTGGAACAATGACCAATCAAATTGGAATAAAAATATTAACACAACCAGGCGATGAAGTAATTTGCGATGCGCTCTCCCACATTTATAATTATGAGGGTGGAGGAATTTCTTTTAACTCCTCGGCTTCGGTAAAACTTATCCATAGCTTTAATGGTATTTTCAATGCAGAAAATGTTATTGATAACATAAATCCTGATAATGTTCATTATCCAAAATCCTCATTAGTTAGCATTGAAAACACAAGCAATCGTGGAGGAGGCTGTTGTTGGAACATTGAAAATGTTAGGCAGATTGCTGAAGTTTGCAAACAAAACAAATTGTATTTTCATTTGGATGGCGCCCGTATTTTTAATGCACTTGCCCATACTGGAGAATCGGCTAAAGACTATGGAAAATTATTTGATACAATATCAGTGTGTCTATCAAAGGGATTAGGAGCTCCTGCAGGTTCTGTATTGCTTGCTAACAAAGAATTAATTAAAAAAGCGCGAAGAATTAGAAAAGTTTTGGGTGGAGGAATGCGACAAGCAGGCTATTTGGCTGCTGCCGGAACATTTGCTTTAGACAATAACATTGAAAGATTAAAGCAAGACCATTTAAAAGCAAAAATTCTTGAACAATGCATAAAAGCGCTTCCTTTTGTTGAGGAGGTATTTCCAGTACAGACAAACATTGTTGTATTCAAGTTAATTGATGCTTTTAAAACTGATTCATTTATTGATAAACTTGGCAAAAAAGGGATTAAAGTGGTGGCATTCGGAAAACAAACTATCCGAATGGTTACTCATTTAGATATTAATGATTCTGAAATAGATAGAACTATTACGGAATTAAAGAAATTGGAAATAAATTGAAGAAAAAAATTGAGGGAAGACTATTTATTAAGCACTACAAGGTTCACGCATATCAATAAATGTAATGTACCATTTCATATTAATCATTGAAAAACACCAGGTGTAATTAGAGGTATTAACAACAGTTACATCAATTGTGGCAACAAGATTTTTGACTTCCACTTTTTCTTTCTCACTCACATCCAGAAATTCCCAAAAATTTCCTTTTGAAAGCCTGTTTTCTTCTTTTACAAAAACACCTTTTTTAGTCCAGAAATCAGGGAAATTATCACAATCGATAAGCGGCAGTTCTTCATGATTAAACTTGGTTGTTACTGTACTTCTGTCAAAAACAAAAAATGATTTATCGTTGTAATGAGGGCTAAAAACAGCTATGTCCTTTACATTAACAATTGATGGTAGCGCTCCTGGTGATTCAATTATATACAATCCATGTACAGGATGAATATATTTGTTAAACCCATCGCGATCGCCTCTTGAAACAGTCTTGAAAAAATCTTCATAAACATAATTGAAATCCTTAGGCCCATTGTCATTTTTTATTTCGGCATTATTTTCCGACAACTGCTTTGGGGAACAGGAAAATAAAAGAAAACAAATAAAAAAAAGTACTAAACTTTTCATTTTTTATATAATGGATTTAACACAGCATTAATAGGGGTTCCAGTATTACCATTTGGCATTGAAACTTTAAGAATAACAGATAAAGTAGGGGCTATATCCGTAATAAAATAAGGTTCACTGGTTTCCCCTTTCTTAATTTTCCATCCATACCAAATCAAAGGAACATGTGTATCGTAGTTATAGACTGTACCATGTGTTGTTCCCTTAATATTAAATTCCATCCAACCTGGCTCCAATACAATTGCTACATCTCCGGAACGCTGCTGGTGAAAGCCTGCCTGCACAAGTGAAGCAGGTTTGTGAACAAAATCGGATGTTGATAATTCCTGAGAAGTATAAACATTCGAAATATTAGGATAATTAATCAGATACTGCTTTGCAAATTGTTGCATCTGATATAAATCAATCCCTTTTTCGAAAATTAACTTCCTGTTAAAAGTAAACTGTTCATTGTAATAACTTAAAATCCAATCTCCTTTTCCGTATTTTTCATTTAACAATTGCCTTAAATCAGCCAATGGTTTGGATGAATCAAAAATTCCGGCAGGCATTTTATTGTGGTTTAAAAATCCCGGATTATGCGCAGCCCCATGATCTGCGGTTAAAAAAATCAAATAGTTTTCCTTTCCAACCTGCTTGTCAAGAAAAGCAATAAGTTCGGCAATATCCTTGTCTAGTCGCAGGTAATTATCCTGAATTTCTATGGAATGAGTTCCAAATTGATGACCAATATAATCCGGAGATGAAAAACTAACAGCAATAAAATCTGTATTTTCTCCTTTTCCTAAATTCTCATTTATTACAGTTTCCATTACAAAATCTTTGGTAAATGTATTTCCAAAAGGGGTTTCACGAAGAAGTCCAAGTCCTTTTAATTTTACAATTTCAGGAAGATTATGAGGGAAAACAGGTTTATCCTGACCATTAAAAGCTTCTTCAAATGGATTATCATCAGCAAAGCTTTCTTTATATTGCGCTATTGGCAATAAAGTGTTCCACGGAGAAGAAAGATATTTGGAGGGAAGTTTTTTATTGTTAAACTGTTTTACCCAGGCAGGCAATTCAGCCATGTAATGTGTACTGCTTATCCAGTTTCCAGTTTCGGAATCATACCAGTAAGCAGCATCGGCAGAATGTCCGGCAGGCAGTATTGCTCCTCTGTCTTTTAATGAAATTCCAATAACCTTGGATTTGAAATTGCTTGAAATTTTCAATTCATCAGTAATTGTTGTCGTAAGCATATTAGCAGGAGACATTACTCCAGCTAAAGTATGACTGCCAACAGTTTTCACATTAGCATCATCCGTACAATAAATTTTACGCTTTTCTTTTAAAACGTACCAATTGTTTCCTATTATACCATGAATTGAGGGGGTTGCTCCTGTGTAAATAGATGCATGACCAGGTGCAGTGAATGTTGGCATGTAATTGAAACTTGTATTCTTACAATTGAATCCCTCATTCATTAGCTTTTTAAAGCCATCGTTTCCGTATTTTTCCCAATAGCGGTATAAATAATCGTAGCGCATTTGATCTACCACAATTCCTACAACCAATTTTGGCTGCTCATTTGATTTTGCTTTTTGTGAAAAAGAAATTTGTTGAAAAAGCATTAAAAAGCAAAGGGATAAAAAAACTTTTTTCATAGCAATTTTTAAATCGTTAATTTTTTGGAAAGTATAAAAACAATTCCAATACACATGGCCAGGCTTAATGCAATGTTTAATATTGCATAAGCAGAGTATCCGGAACGAAAAAGCAATACAGTTTCCAAACTGAAGGTTGAAAAAGTACTGAATCCACCACAAAATCCTACGAAAAGTAATAATTCCATATTTTGGTTAATTATCTTTTTTTCAGAGAAAAAAACCATCAATGAAATTAAAATTATGCAACTTAAAACATTGGCTATTAAAGTGGCTAATGGAAAGAATAAATTGAAATTATGAGTGATTAATTTTGATATTCCATACCTGGATACACTTCCTAAACCTCCTCCTAAAAACACCCATAAAAACTGGATCATTGGTAATCTTCTTTTTGTGTGAATTTAAGCAAGAACATCAAATCATGAATTTGCATTTCTAGTGATTAAAAAAGGCAATTTCAATCAAGAGAAGTCTTAACATTTGTTTGTTCATTTACAATTTCCCTTCCTATGCTATCGTAATAAAAACCATGATCCTTCATTACATTTAAATCATAAAGGTTTCTGCCATCAAACACAGTTTTATTCTTCATTAAGGCAGCAATTTTATTAAAATCAGGATTTCTGAAAACAGCCCATTCAGTTGCTATTAATAAACAATCTGCATCCTTTAGCATCTGATACTGATCGTTATTCAAATCAATCTTATTTCCATAAAGCTTTCTAACATTATTCATAGCTTCCGGATCAAATGCTGTAATTGTTGCTCCTAGTTCTAAAAGCTCATTAATAATATGCAAAGCTGGAGCTTCGCGAATATCATCTGTATCAGGTTTAAATGACAAACCCCATACTGCTATTTTTTTTCCTTTTAAATTGTTTTTAAAGTACTTTTTTAGTTTAGAAACAATAATTGTTTTCTGCCTTTCATTTACTTGCATAACTGAATTCAGAATTTTAAAATCATAACTATTGTCTTTTGATGTTTTAGCAAGTGCCTGCACATCTTTAGGAAAACAGCTTCCTCCATAACCAATTCCTGAGAATAAAAATCTTTTACCAATACGCTCATCAGAACCTATTCCCATTCTGACCATATCTACATTTGCGCCTACTTTTTCGCAAAGGTTTGCAATTTCATTCATAAATGAAATTTTTGTGGCAAGGAATGCATTTGCTGCATATTTGGTAAGTTCAGCTGAGCGCTCATCCATAAAAATAATTGGATTTCCTTGTCGCACATAAGGCTTATATAAATCAGTCATTGTTTTAACTGCCTTTTCGGAACTAGCACCAATAACAACACGGTCTGGTTTCATGAAATCCTCAACCGCAAATCCTTCTCTTAAAAACTCAGGGTTAGAAACCACATCAAAATCCACCTTTGCATGTTCCGCAATTGCCTGTCGAACTAATTCGGCGGTTCCAACTGGCACTGTGCTTTTATCCACAATAACTTTGTAGTTTTTCAGTAATTTTCCAAGTTCTTTGGCAACTCCTAAAATATATGAAAGATCTGCAGAGCCATCCTCTCCCGGAGGGGTAGGCAAGGCAAGAAAAACAATTTCAGCATGTTTTATCCCCTTTTCAAGATCCGTGGTGAAATTCAACCTGCCTTGTTTAATGTTTCTTTCAAAATATACATCAAGATGGGGTTCATAAATTGGGATAATACCATCTTTCATTTTTTGAACTTTTTCCCGATCAATATCAATGCAAATTACATTATTTCCTGTTTCTGCAAGGCAAGTTCCTGTTACCAAACCTACATATCCTGTTCCTACTACAGCTATTTCCATTTTTTTTATTTAATTCCTTTTTTTATTAAAATCGCAATGCAATATAGTCAAAATCGTTTAACCTTCAAAAAGACAGTACGGCATCCGTTATATACTTAAGCTGTTCTTCATCCAATTCAGTATGCATAGGGAGAGAGATAACTTTTTCGCAAAGTGATTCGGTTACTGGGAAATCGCCACTTTTATATCTTGAGTCGGTGTATGCTTTTTGTTTATGCAATGGAACAGGATAATAAATCATTGCCGGTATTTCTTTTCCAGCCAGGTATTCCCTTAATTTTGCCCTGTCAATTCCTTCTAATTTAAGTGTATATTGATGAAAAACGTGATCAGAATAAGACGTCCTTGCAGGAGCATGAATTCCAGGATGAGCTGAAAAAGCTTTGTCATAATAATCAGCAGCACTTTGTCTTGCCTTGGCATAATGATCCAGTAAGGGAAGTTTTATTCTCAAAACAGCTGCCTGTATACTGTCCAGCCTGGAATTAACGCCAATTTCATCATGATAATATTGTACAGATTGTCCATGATTGGCAATCATTTTTATTTTTTTTGCCAGCTCATCATTGTTGGTAAAAATTGCACCACCATCTCCATAACAACCTAAATTTTTAGAAGGGAAAAATGAAGTACATCCAACAGTTCCAATAGTACCGGCTTTTTTCACACTACCATCAGAAAAAGTATAGCGGGCTCCGATTGCTTGAGCCGTATCTTCAATAACAAAAAGATTGTTTTTTTTTGCAATAGCCATTATTTTTTCCATATCAGCACATTGTCCGAACAAATGAACCGGAACAATTGCTTTAGTTTTAGGAGTTATTGCCTTTTCAAGTGCTTCTACATCTATATTGAAAGTATCTGGGTTTACATCCACCAGCACAGGAGTTAATTTAAGCAAGGCCATTACTTCTGCAGTAGCTACATAGGTAAAACTGGCAGTAATAACCTCATCTCCTGGCTCAAGCCCAAGAGCCATCATGGCTACTTGCAGGGCATCTGTTCCATTGGCGCAAGGTATTACATTTTTAACATCCAGGTATTGTTCAAGTTCTGATTGAAATTCCTTTACCTCTGGCCCATTGATAAATGCAGTTGATCTAATAACATCAATTACGGCCTTATCAATCTTCTCCTGTATTTTATCATATTGACCTTTAAGATCAACCATATTTATTTTCTTCATATTCTTTGATTATTCGACTGCGAATATAATCAAAAATGAAAAATTCAGTGCATGATTCAAATAAATGAGTAGTATTAAAATGATTGAAAGATTGCATTTTTACTCCTAAAAACATTTTCAAATCGCTCAAAAATCCGGCAATAAGATTTTACTAATATCGTTCAAAAGGGTATCTTAGCCAAAATTTCAGCCAGGCACAACTTTTTTACAAACAGGAATAAATAAACATAGCTGTCCCGATAAATTGGGATGATAATAAAAAGGCCTAATGCTTAAGCATTCATGAGTTCCTTTGAGGAATAATTATAAAACGAATAAATTATATACAAATGAAAAAACACATTGCCTTACTTTTGTTTTCATGCTGTTTTTCATTGCTTTCGTATTCCCAGGTAAATGTTGAAGATTCTATAATATCTACTCCCATTATTGTTGCGAATTATGCATACCAGTTTCCTGGTGGAAATTTAAAGGACAGGTTTGGAAATAATTCAAGCATTGGTATTTCCTTTTTACAAAAAACAAAACAAAACTGGCTCTGGGGCTTTGAATTCAGTTTTATTTTTGGTGGAAAAGTAAAAGAGGATTCTTTATTTCGAAACATATCAACCAAAAATGATTTTCTAATTAACCAACATGGCGCATATGCTGAAATCCGTTTTTTTGAAAGAGGCCATTTAAGTACTTTAAAAGGTGGAAGGTTGTTTCCTGCTTTAGGCCCAAATCCTAATTGCGGATTCATTGCCATTGCAAGTGTAGGCTTGCTCCAACATAAAATTCGGATTGAAAATCCTGAAAACAATACTCCACAAATTTTAAATGATTACAAAAAAGGGTATGACCGTTTAACAAATGGCCTTGCTGTTTCTGAATTTTTTGGTTACATGTATTTAAGCAACAACAGACTTTTGAATTTTTACGGTGGGGTTGAATTTGTTCAGGCCTGGACTCAAAACAGGAGGGATTTTAATTTTGACACCATGGAGAAAGACAATACCCGGAGAAATGACTTTATGTCCGGAATAAAGGTAGGCTGGGTAATTCCTCTTTATAAAAAAATGCCTAATAAATTTTATTATTACTGATAATCCATTCAGGGCAAATGCTTTTTTTATACACCATTGGAATTCAAGTCTTTTATTATCTGATTCGAATTTCCTCCCTTTTTAATTCGAAGGCAAAAAAATGGGTTCAAGGTCGAAAAGGCCTTTTTAATCATCTTGAAAAATCAATATCAAAAACCGATGAAATTATTTGGTTTCATTGCGCTTCTTTGGGTGAATTTGAACAAGGAAGGCCTGTTTTGGAGGCCATTAAAAAGTTAAAACCTGAGTTTAAAATAGTGCTTACTTTCTTTTCTCCATCAGGATATGAAGTAAGAAAAAATTACCCCCTTGCTGATTACGTTTTTTATCTTCCACTGGACACCAGAAAAAATGCTGAAAAGTTTATTCATATTGTAAATCCTCAAATGGTAGTTTTTGTAAAATATGAATTCTGGTATCACTTTATCAATGAACTTTATAAAAAAGAAATTCCTTTATATATTGTTTCTGCAATTTTTAGAAAGGATCAGCATTTTTTTAAAAATTATGGAGGTTGGTGGAGAAGTATGCTTAAAAAAACAAGACATATTTTTCTTCAGGATGAACAATCCCATCAGCTTTTAAATTCGTGGGGTATTCAGAATTCATCTGTAGCTGGAGACACCCGGTTTGATAGAGTTTATTATGCTGCATCTGTAAAAGAATCGGTGCCGGAAGTAGCTGATTTTTGTGCTAATTCAACTGTGTTTATTGCCGGAAGTACATGGCCTGAAGACGAAAATCTATTGATTGATGCAATCCAAAAAAATGCAAGTCAATGGAAATTTATTATCGCCCCCCATGAAATTTCTTCTACTCGAATTAAAAACCTGGAAAATTCATTAAAAGGAATTGAAATTATTAAATTTTCAGATTTAAAAAACAACGCTTTGGAATCAGCTAGAGTTTTAATAATTGACAATGTTGGTCATTTATCAAAATTATATTCTTATGCTCAAATTTCATATATAGGAGGAGGGTTTGGAAAAGGAATACATAATATTTTAGAAGCTTGTGCTTTCGGTGTTCCTGTTATTTTTGGCCCCAACTTCAATAAATTTAAGGAGGCAAAAGATTTAATTTCTAAAAGGGGTGCATTTAGTATAAAGAATTCTTTAGAACTGGATAAAATCCTGCATAATCCTTTATTAAATACAGCAGGGAAAATATGTTTAAACTATGTGGATCAAAACAAAGGGGCAACAGAAAAAATTGTTGGGGAAATAGTACATGTTTTAAAATAATCAGAAATAAAGAAATAACCATCCCCTACACATTCATTCCGATAACTTTTTTATAGCATTTGTTGAAGGTTTTCATATTCCTATATTCAAACCAAAGTATGAAATCAAATTCTGCCCTGTTTTCATATTTTTCTTCATAAAAAATCCAACTTCAAATAAAAAAAACCTCTAATGGCCGGTAATTAAACTACCAGTCATTAGAGGTCTTAAGCGAAAAAAAGTTTAATTTTCGTATACCTTTTATGGGTAAAAAAAATTACTATTTATTCAGCATAATTTTTTTAACCATTAATTGTTCATCGGTTCTTACCTCAACCAAATAAATTCCATTGGCGTAATTGGAAAGGTCAATTTTAATTTCCCTGTTCTGAAAATTATTTTCATTCATTTGAACCATTAATTCACCCATTAAATTATACACTTTGGCTTCTACCTGCTTGCTTTCATTTCCATTTAAAGTAACAAAAACATTTCCTGTAGATGGATTAGGAAAAATGCTTACTGCACTTTCCGTTTGTGTTTTTATACCAGTTGTTGTTTTGTCATAAACAACAAAATTATCAATTACAACTCCTTCAGATTCTTCGTATTCATCTGAAGCCATGTTGAAACGAAATTTCACACTTGATTCTCCAACAAGAAAAGGAAGATCATGTCCATACAATTTCCAGGTAGAGCTTGTACCAGTCCATTGAGACCCATTACACAAAAGTCCTGTTGTACTTCCGTTTCCAACAAGGGAACTATTATACCAATTTGGACTTGAAGATGTACCTAATTTTGTCCATGTGTCCCCATTGTTAATTGAGTATTCAAAATACAATGCATCCCAATCCTGTTCAATAACGAATGCCATGTAAAATTCTACACGTGGTTCAATTAATGAGGATAAATCAAAGCAAGGGCTTTGCAAATAATTATAGGTAGAGTAATCATGAACTCCGGAAAGATTTGTTGCATATACTTTTGTACCTGAATAAGCAGAGTTTAATACTGTACCAGCTGGCACTCCAAGTTGCCATTTATCCCCAGGTGATGCATTTAAATTGGTGTTTTGCACTCCAGTTGCGCTATGGGACCAAAAATCGCCTCCTGATTCAAAATCATCCAAATAGGTAAAAGTATTGATCAATGAAACAGAGAATGGAACAAATAAACTATCGTTGCTGGTATTTTCATCTGTTGAACCATTAGGAGAAGAAGAATTCACATAGAGTATATGCATTCCGCTGGAAGTAGATTGAATTGGCAAAGTAACATTTGTGCTTTGACCACTTGCAAGACTACCTACCCAGTTATAAGTGTCGGAGGACAATGCATCCAATTGAAAGTTAATTATTACAGAAGTAAGGGTATTGGAACCTAAATTTCTCAAGGTTATCATTGGTGTAAAATCACCATTGCAAGATGATCCTGCCGGAGAGCTTATTTTAACAACAGCAGCATCAAGTGCCACAGTTGAAGCATTTGCACAAATCATAGCCTCATAAGCATTAATTCTACCTGCACCTAAAAGTCCTACATAAGCAGAATTTTGAGCATCAATATTTACAGCAGAGCTCTGCAGGCAACTCTTAACTTGTGCAGGAGTCATGGCAGGATTAACTGAAAGCATTAATCCACATAAACCAGCAACTAAAGGAGAGGCCATAGAGGTTCCAGAAAGATTTCCATAAGTATTTCCAAGGGTTGTGCTACGAATATTAGTACCTGGTGCAGAAATATCAATCCAGCTACCAAATTGAGAAAAACTAGACTTAGTATCATTAGAAGCCGTTGCAGCCACACTTATTACATTCGGGTATGCAGCAGGGTAAAACATGGTTTGTACATTATCATTTCCTGCACCTGCTACCAGCACTATTCCTAAATTATAGGCATTATTTACTACTGTAAGTCCATAATTTGAAGATGCTCCCCCACCCCAAGACATATTAATTACATGTGCTCCATTTTGGGCCGCCCAGGTAATTCCTTCATAACCTGAAGTTAGGGTTCCGGTAGCATCCTGAGCAATCTTTACAGGCATTATTTTAATATTAAAACCAATAGATGCAACACCAGTACTATTGTTTGTAGATGAGCCGGAAGTACCTGCAACGTGTGTTCCATGAGTCCAGCTTGTATTATTATTAGGTGGATTGGTATTGTTGTCTCCATCTGCAACATCTCTTCCCGCAACTACATTATTCACAAGATCATTATGAGTAACCTGTATGGCATTATCAGTAATAGCTACTATAACACTTGATGATCCAAGTGATATATCCCATGCCTGAGCTGCATTGATTTTAAACAAATGCCACATGTTTGTAGAAGTGTATAAAGGGTCATTTGGAGTATAAAAAAGTTTATGTAGTTCCTTTTTTTCTGCATATAAAATATAATCAAGCTGACTTAACTCTTTTGTGAAAACATCAACTTCAAATTGGTTAGTAAACTCTATTTCATATGTTAGCTTTAAAGCCACATTAATGTTATCCGGATGTTTCTGGGTAATCTTTACAATACCGTATTTATCCTCTAGTTTTTTTAAAAAATCTATCTTATTAATATCTGCATTTCCATTGTTATCCGAAGGAATATCAATAATTGCAGATGGTTTTAACTGAAAAATAATTTTTCCATCCTGGTACCATTCATACACTTGTTGAGAAAACACAAGATTGGAAATACAGAAGAATAAAACAATAAGAAATGTTTTTTTAAAACATAGCAAGTAGCAATTTTTCATATAAAGTGTATTAGTTTAGAAACAGATTTTTAGAAAATTTCTTTAAATTAACACAAATTAAACTAAAATTAAAATTTGCTTATTGATTATTATCAAAAAAATGGAATTATTATTTAAGTATTTACAATTCCTTACTCTCAATTTCCTGAGTTCTCAATCATTTCTTGAATCTATTTCTGAAATGTTGAATCAATTACTTGATTTGAATTTTGTTTCTCATAATATTTTGCTGTGCCAATTACCCAGGAAATAAGCAATAATGAAGAAAAAAGAAATGCTAAGAGTAATTTATTACTTGTTTTCATATGTATATAATTTGTTTTTTAAAGGCCATCCCGATTTATCGGTATAGCTATGTTAAATTCATTTATGTTGAGAATTTCTAACTCCTAAAATGTCAAATTTTTTAACTGTTTTCAATAGTCTTATGTATGGCTGGTATTCATTGCCTGATAAAATTTACCAATATCATCAAGAGAAAGATCCAGCAGATGCATTGTTTTAAAAAACAAGGGGAGATCTTCTTTAATAAATTGTTCTTTCTTTAAATCCCTGATCTTTTTGTAAGCATCTTCAGTTACAAAATACCCGATTCCTCTTTTGTTGAATATAATGCCTTTATCCTGTAAAAAATTTATGGTTCGCATTGTAGTATTCGGATTTACCTCAAATTCAACAGCTAAATCCCTTATCGAAGATATTTTATCCCCACTAATCCATTTTTTTTGTAAAATATTCTCAAAACAATAATCCGCTATTTGCAAATAAATTGCCTGATTATTTTCTTTAAATTCCATATTAAACCTGCCTTTCTTTTAATTTAAAAAATGATACCAACAACATGAAAGGACCTAACAAATACCAGAACAAAAAAGAAATTACAGGAACAAAAGTGTCTGTAATATATGTTGTAAAACCAATGTCCATTGTGCGAGAATCTACCTGGCCTCCCTTAAAAATCAAGGATACTGTTAGGGCTGAAAATATAGAAATTAGAACACAAAATAAAAGGATGGATAAAATTGTTTTCAAAAAATTATTCCCCTTAAAGGTACATGCTCCAAGCATAAAAAAAGTTTGAATTACCAAATAAACTCCAACTGATCTCCAGGTATCTAAATCAAAAAAGTAGCGCAAACTAATTTCAGCACCGGAAATCAATGAACTTAAAGAAATGATCAGAAATATAAACAGTAGATAAATCATGGTAAAACCGGGGGATGTAATAAGCCATGCTCCTGCCATTTTTTCCATATTTGAAACAGGCAACGTGAGCAAACTATAACTTTTTTGAGGTTTATCCAGTTCAGAAAATATCTTGCTGGTAAATATTAAGCCAGAAAAATAAAAAACAACAATATACAGTGCTTTTAAATTTTCCAGAGCATAAGGGTTTACATAGGCTATAAGGATAGTTAGGATTGTTAAAAAACCGGATATTGCTCCCAAGGCTATCCAAAATGATTTAATGTTCATTATTGATTGTCTTCTAATAAAAAGACCCAATCTTTGCATGTTTAATTGATACATAAGTTAAATATTAAATAGTTTATTTATCATTTCAGGTGATTTTACCAATCCGTTAAAAAGCAACTCCAGGTCTACCCTTCCCTCCATTCCTGAATTATTTTTAATAATTCCGGCAGTTTTACCTGATAATTCTTCAGAATATATTAGCTCTTCCCCTTCTATATTCTTTAAATTTTGTTCAAAGCACATGCGTTGAGAAATCCCTTCCAGGCTATTATGAAAAATAATTTTCCCATCCTCCAAAACAACAATGTTATCTATCAGGTTTTCTAGGTCCCTAACTTGATGCGTAGAAATTACAATCAGCTTTTCCTGATCTAAGGAAGAAGCAATAATTTTACGAAACTGACTTTTTGATGGAATATCCAAACCATTGGTTGGTTCATCCAAAATAAGCAGCCTGGCATTGGTAGCAAGACCAAAAGAAATCAAGAACTTTTTCTTTTGACCATAAGAAAGATCAGAGACTTTTGAATCCAAACTCAGTTCAAATTCCTTGAGATAATTTATAAATTGATCCTCATTGAACCTGGGATAAAAAGGACTATTTATGGCAATAAAAGTTTTAATTTTAATCCCCGGCAAATCAAATTCCTCCGGAACAAGATAGATATCAGCCAGCATTTGAGGTATTCTTTCACAGGCCTCATACCCCAATACTTTAACTGTTCCTTTATCCGGATAATTCATTCCTAAAATGTGTTTTAACAAGGTGGATTTGCCAGCCCCATTTTTTCCCAACAAACCATAAATAAATCCTGGTTTCATTTCCAAATTCAGATTTTCAAAAATGGGTTTCTTTTTGTTATACCTGAAAAATATTCCTTCTAGTTGTATCATAATTATTTATTTTTTTATCCTTAGTGTATTAGATCACTAACACACTGCAAAATTAATCATTGTTTTTTAATTTCCAAATAAAATTTAACATTCTTTATATCCATTGCAATTCACCCATTTTGAACAAAAAAAATTGAAAATTTAAAACTAATATTGTTAATTACCTGTTAATATATTCATTTTGGCCCATGTGTTTTCTATTCAAATTTGTCTTAACTTAGTTTAATAATTAAATGAAAATCTTATAAGATGAATAGTTTATATCAAATATCCGATAAGGGCCACGATTTGGCTATAGAATCAGCAGTAAATGATTATTTTAACGAGTTCATTAATCATCATCCAGAACGCCTTTCTGGATTAAGGGTTTATGGAATTCTACCAGGAGATATTTTGCAATGGATCAATAATCATCAGTTATGCAATTCATGGTCAGAAGAACACCGGAGTTCAGTTATTGCTGCCATTGGAAAGGTTTACAACAATTACATTATCGCTGCTTAAGGCTTCTTTTATTATATTATAATCGAGGGTAAGTTTTAATTTATTAATTACAACCTTACCGCTAATTTTTCTTGTACCCTTATTTAAAACTTAATAAAATTCAGATAAAAGGAAGCCTAATTTAAAATGCTCCTAAAAGTAACGCTTTATTTTAATTGAATCGTCCTGATTTTTCTTGAAACCATTTCTCAAAATCCTCTGCATTGTCTTATTTTACCTACCTTTGCAACATGCCAGGGTATAATGATAATACTATTAAAGGGAGAGGAGCTCAAAGCAATCCTGCTAACCCATTTATTAAACAAAAGTATGTATCAGAGCATATTGAAGGAATTGATGAATTTGGTTTACCTTCTTCCAAAACTCAGTTCTTCATTGAAAATGCAAAAAAAATTGTAAATAAGGTGGACAGTCCTGATTTGGGCTTGATGTTTTCTATGAACCCCTACCAGGGATGTGAACACGGCTGTGTTTATTGCTATGCAAGAAACAGCCATCAGTATTGGGGATTAAATGCCGGTCTTGATTTTGAAAGTAAAATTATAATTAAAGAAAATGCAGCTGAATTATTGGAGAAGGCTTTTCTTAATAAAAATTGGAATAAAGAACAGTCTCAAAAATTTGCAATTATGCTATTCTTTTGCCTGTTGGTTATAATTGTAGCTTTCTTTATTGAACAGGAAAAGAAAAACAAAAATTTAATTTAATTTAATTTAATATGGAACAAAAATTTAAATCAGGTGACCTGGTAATAACAATTTAAAAGAAGTATATTGTGAATGGTTTCAAGAGGGAAATTTAAAAGGAGCTAAATTTCATCAGGACACACTGGAACTGTGGCAAGATTATTAAAAAAAAGCCCAGCTGTTAAGCCTGAGGCCACTGAAAAAGTCTTTTTAAGAATTAAATGTTAATAAAAGGGAGTAGAAACGCAAGTTTATCTACTCCCTTTTTTGTATTTTGTATCAGATTCAAAAGCCTAATATACATGCTGGTACAA
>JACCXN010000031.1 GCA_013696965.1 Bacteroidota bacterium
GCTTTATTCTTCGACCGAGATAATTCTACCAGTTTACTAAATTTTGCCATAACCCTTTTAGAAGATCTATTAATAACCCTCCCAAATTCTTCGATGTCTTTTATGTCTTTATTTTCAATGTTTTGAAGTAAAATGTCGGAGGAGGATACGATCACCGAAAGAGGATTTCTTAAGTCATGGGATATTAAAGAAATAAAATTATCTTTTGCCTGTGTTAGCTCTTCAAGTTCCTTGTTATACTCTTTCAGCATAACTAAATAGCCTTCTTTTTGCAGTTCTAAAGTTTTTTTCTCGGTAATATCTGCTACTACTCCAAAGAGTTTTTTTTTGCCTTTAAAATCAGGCATTGGTTTTCCTTTTATTTCAATCCATATAATTTGCCCCCCGGGGGTAATAATTCTTGTTTCACATTCGAAAGATTTATGATATTGCGCATCTTTAATAATATCCTTAACATATTTTAGATCCTCAGGGTGAATATGTTTTAAGAATTTTTCAAAATTCCATTCTTTAACCGGTTCGCTGTAGCCGAATATCTCATCATGCCTGAAATCCCTTACTGTTTCTTCAGTTTCAACATCAATTTCCCAGGTTCCTAATTTTGCAGCCTGAATAGAAAACTGTAAGCGTGCTGCCATTTTTTGATGTTCCTTTTCGCTTTCTTTAATTTTTTCTTCTGCTTCTTTTTGTTTATTCACATCTGTGTTGGTTCCAAGCCATCTATAAATTTTGTTTTGGCTGTTGTAAAGTGGCAAAACACGAGTCAGGAATTGACGGAACTTACCGTCTGCGCCTTTTAGTGGAATAGACATTTCAAAAGGGTTGCCGGTTTTTATAGCCTCACGCCATTTAACAAGTACGTTTGGAAGCTCTTTAGGGTCGTGAACCGATTGCCAGCCCCATCCTTCCATATCAGCCAAGGTGGTGCCGGTATAATCATACCACTTTTGGTTATACCAAAATATGTTGCCGTCCGCATCAGCCATCCATGAAAGGTTAGGAATATTGTCAGCCAATATCCTGAAACGCTCTTCGCTTTCTGTAATTTTTTTCTCTGCTTCTTTTTGTTCGGTAATGTCAATACTGATCCCAGTAAGTATTTTTGCTTCTCCCTTATCGTTATAATAATATTTTCCAAAAGAACGTATCCAACGGAGGGCGCCATCATTTGCCCTGTGAATGGCATACTCTGCTTCATATGCCGTTTGATTAACTCTTGCTTCTTCTATTTTTTTAAAAGCCTTTCCTTTATCCTCTTGAACAATCACTTTATGCCAGTCTTCGTATGTTAGGCCTTTAGCGTGTTCATCATATCCCCACATTATTTTATGCAATGCAGACCATTCTAACTTTTGTGTTTTTATGTCTAAAGACCAAGTACCTATGTTTGCAGAATCGGTGGCAAGCTTTAAGCGCGCTGCCATTTTTTGATGTTCCTTTTCGCTTTCTTCAATTTGTTTGCGGGCTATTACATGTTCGGTAACTTCATTAGCAAAAACCAAAATACCCTCTGTTTCGCCCTTGGTGTTTTTAAATGCCTGGTAAGAAAAATTAACATAAGCCTGTTCATGTTTACCATTTCGGTTGAACATCATCGGCATTTCTTTACCGAAGAAAGTTTCTCCGGTCTTATAAACATTATCAAGCAGCTCAATAAACCCCTGGCCTTCTAATTCGGGGCGTGCTTCAAGCAGCGTTTTACCTGTGAGATTACGGTTGCCAACCATATCTATGTAAGCAGGGTTTGCAAAATCAAATACATATTCATGTCCTTTGAGTATGGCAATCATGGCAGGCACTTGCATAAAAATATTTTTTAGCGCATCTTCGCTGTCTTCATTTGTATTTTTTGAAGGAGGATTCATTTTTATGTTTGACGATTTTGCAAATTTTAATTCGTTTTTTTGTGTGATGTTTTATTGCAGTATTTTATTTGTTTATACAAAAACAAAAATCCCTATTACACAAAGGCATAGGGATATTATTAATCGTGATTGTATTTTGGAATTTCATCTCTCTTTTAAATAAATGCGCTTTGCGCCCACCTAAGAATAAAAAACATAGGAGTGAAGGGTGTTTTTTTGCAAATGATGCCTCAGCGTGGATATTATATTCTTCTAATGGCATTTCTATGTTGAGTTGATTGGTTAAATACAAACGATAATTGTTACTTCGGTTTTTTATTTACTGTTTTTTAATTTTTACAAATAACATACCCGATTTAGGTTTATTATTATTTTATGTGGCGAAGATTCGTTGAGTGCGAATTAGGATAGCCAAAGAGTATTATTTCCTGTAATCATGTAGGAATGAGTTCCCCTTATGTGCAATCTGTTATACTATTTGGTAAATAAGTTATATGATTTACCTATTTCTATTCACTGTTGTCCGGGGAAAAGGATAGAGATTCCTCATTTCGCTACGCTCCATTCGGAATGACAAGGGATTCAGATATATCAATGAGAGGGGGTTAAGTTGCGGCTTTGCCGCAACTTAACCCCTACCTCTCACAAAAGACTTGAAAAGACTGTCATTCCGACCGTAGGGAGGAATCTCATATATTTTACCGGACAACAGTGATTTCTATTGGTCTACGAAGCTGAAGGTGCGTGAGGGTTTCAAAAAACAGGACAAAAACCTTAAAAGCAATTATGATTTTTGGTATGTTTCAATATTTAAGGAAATTAATAATCCTTCCAAATTAGGAGTCATTTGGCAAAGTTTTCTGCATAGCTGAAGGTGGCTATTGCCGCTTTGGCTAGAAAACAATGTCATTTCTTAGGGTTTAGTTTTTGAAATAAAATATTCATTTTCTACAATCAGTGCACCCCTTGCTTAAGATTAAAATCCCTTTTAATTCTGTTAATTTATTTTCAACCTTGATCATCCACTGTTTTTAACCTTTGATTGGCATTAATTACAAGAATTCTTGCGCTAATATTAAGGATTTGGCAATTGATTAATCAAAACCCAGTAAAACCCGACCTCTTTTACAACTTTTGCAAACTGATCAAATTCCATTGGCTTTACAATGTAGCTATTTACTCCCAATTCATAGCATTTTTTAATATCGGGATCTTCCCTTGAAGATGTAAAAATTACTACGGGAATATTTTTTGTGAGGTTATCTGCTTTTATCTTTTGCAACACTTCAATGCCATCCACTTTGGGCATTTTAAGATCTAATAATATTAAACAAGGGAAATTATCGGTACTTCTATCAGAAAAAGACCCTTTGGAAAAGATAAAATCCAAGGCCTCTTCTCCGTCTTTAACATGTATAATATTATTGGCCACTTTGTCTTGTTTAAGGGCCATAATAACAAGTTTTGCATCATTTGGATTGTCTTCTACAAGAAGAATCTCTTTTTGGTAAATATCCATTTTTTTATATGTTTTTTTATCATTATTGTCCGGCTAATTTTCAGGCCGCTCCTACAGAGCTTGTTTTTTTTGGCAATGCTTTTTACAAACAGTTCACTCCTACGGAGTTTAAATAAAAAACAGTTCCATGGGAATGGCCTGTTTATAGAAAACAAACCCAATGGAAAAACCAAGCCCCATTATGGGCGGCCTGTATAAACATTGGTAAATTAAGCCTTCCGTTCAGATAACTGAATTTATTTCGGACACCAATGTTTTTTTTATTTCAAAAACCTGCTTTCATTCAACATTTTTAATTTACTGTCAACAATTGATTATTAACATGAATCATTACAAAACCTTCCACATTCTTTTTAAATTCCTATACATAAAAAATCTAATCAGGCAGGGAAAAATAAAACCCAGCTCCTTTATGCAGTTCTCCCTCTGCCCATACCTTCCCTCCATGCCTGGAGATAATTTTTTTTACAATTGCAAGCCCTATACCAGTTCCTTCAAATTCCTCCTGAGAGTGCAATCTTTGAAATACCCCAAAGAGTTTTCCATAGTATTTCATGTCAAAACCAACACCGTTATCTTTTATATAATACACTGTTTCTTCATCCTTCCGATAAGATCCGATTTCTATAACTGGGTTGGGCTTTGGAAAAGAATATTTTAATGCGTTGGTGATCAAATTTATCCACACCTGTCGTATTAATGTGCTATCGCATCGGGCCAAAGCAAGATCCTTAACAGTAATCTTTGCTGTATATTTACCCTGAGATAATTTTAAAATTTCATCAAGGGCTTCTTTTGCAAGGGCTGTCATATCTACATTTGATTTTTCTAAATCTTTTCTTCCCAATCGGGAAAAAGCAAGCAGGTCATCAATCAACTTACCCATTCTTACTGCTTCATCCACTATTATTTGTAATAGCTCTTTCCCTTCTTCATCAAATTTATCCTTATACTTTTCCTGGATGATACGGGTAAAAGCATTAATGCCACGAATTGGGGCACGCAAATCATGCGATACGGAATAAGAAAAGGCCTCCAGTTCTTTATTGGCATTTTCCATCAACTTTATATTTTTTTCCAATTCCTCTGAATTTTGCCTAATCGTTTGCTCGGCCATCTTACGTTCTGTTATATCATCTGATATTCCCATTAAATATGCAGGGTTGCCATTATCATCCATTAAGGCGATTTTTTTGGTGTGAAGCCATCTCTTTCCTTTATACTTTGTAATAATGGGTTCTTCCAGAATCTCATAGACTTCATTTTGTGAAAGCACCTCTTTATCCTTGGCTGAAAAGTAATCTGCTTGTTCTTTTGAAAAGAAATCGTAATCGTTTTTTCCAATCAAATATTCTTTGGAATATCCCAATAACTCTTCCCCTGCTTTATTAAGGCTTACAAAACGAAGTTTATTTGCATCCTTTACAAATACCATATTGGGAATGTTTTCCAGAATAGAATTGGTAAAAGCAAAGTTTTGTCTTACTATTTTTTCACTTTCCATTAATTGTTTTTCTACCTTTTTTTGTTCTGTAATATCACGGATAAAACCAATGAAAATATATTTGTCTTTGATTTTTGAGGGTGAAATGCTCAAAGCCACATCAAACTCTTTATTTTGCCTGTTGATTGCCTCTATTTCAATGGTTTTATGAAGTACAGGCCCTTCGCCTGTTTTAAAAAAATGTTTTAACCCTCTGTTATGTGCCTCGCGGTAGCGTTCTGGAATTATAGTTTCACTCAGGGTCTTGTTCATTACTTCTTTTTCTGTCCAGCCAAAGAGAATTTCAGCTTTTGGGTTCCACTTAATTATTTTTCCCTGCTCATTAATTACTATTACTGCATCAGGGGCATTCTGGAATATAATTTGGATTTTCTCTTCATTTTCTTTGCTAATTTTTATTTTTGATTCCAGCTCGTCCTGAATCTGTTGTTTAGCCTTATCTTTTTTGATAAGATCAGAAATTGTTCGTGTATTCACCCAAACAACTAAATTTACAAATAAAGCAATAGTAAAATATAAAATTCCTGTTATAAAAATACGTTGTTCAATATTTCCAGAAAAAACAAAGAAAACATAAACAATATACCCCACAGCAAATAATAGAATGAACAAGTTTAATATTTTCCATATTTTCAACTCCTTGTTACTTTTATTAAGTATATGCAAAATTGCATGAGTCTTTAATCCGGAAATTATCAAGGCAAAAAAACCTAAGCCTATTAATACTAAGGCAATATCTTTTAATTCCATGTTTTGGGTCGTATTACCTATTAAAACTTTGGCAAAGGCAAACTCGATTCCTTAATTTTCACAAAACAAATCAAACCCTCATTTAAATATAAGCAGTTTAATTGTATTTTTTTTGTAACACATTCATTAATATAAAATACATTCTGGGATTATTTAACAGACCGGAATGATTAAGTAATTTATCAAAAAATGTTGTAAAATCCAAGAAAGCATAAATCATTCTTCTCAAGAAATTCTTAATTCCTTGAGAAGAATAAAAAACATAGCAAAACGAAATGTTTTCATGCCCTAAGTATTTATTTTTCTAATTTAAAAGAAATGACTAAAATTTGAATTTCTAAAATCGCTTATTCAGCAAACAGTTTTTTAGGTTTTCAACTTTAGCTTTGCTTATTTTTAAGTGGCAATTCAACTATGAATTCACTCCCCTCACCAAGTTTGCTTTGTAGTTCAATATGGCCATTTAATTTTTCTACAGCATTTTTTACAATATATAAACCCAGGCCGCTTCCTTTTGATTCATGGCTTCCCCTGAAAAATATATCATATACCTTATCTTGTATTTTAGTGGGAATTCCTATGCCATTATCCTTTACAGAAATTATAAGCCTGTTATGTTTTTTACTAACCCTGATATCCACGTATGGGTCTATAATATCTAGGTTTTTGAAAACCACTGCATTACTTATAAGATGATCAAATATGGAAAGCAGTAACTTTGGATCAGAATAAATTTTTTCTTTTAAATCTATATCTATTTTAAATTGTATTTCAATGTCCTTATGAAAGGGTTTGGAATTTTTAATAGCCTGGTCAACAATTTTTCCTATATCAACTTCGGATATGTTTACATTTTCCCTGCTCAACATAGTAATATTTACCAGATTCATCAGCAGGTTATCAAGTTTATTGGTGGTGTTTTCTATTAAATTCAGGAATCTCAATGCATTTTCATCTTTTACCTCCATTTTGGCGATATATAGAAAGCCCTGAAGTGAACAAAAAGGTCCTTTTAAATCGTGGGAATACATATAAATTAAAATATCCAGTTCTTTAATTTTATATTTTAGTTTTTCTTCTATTTTCACTCTGTCTGTAATGTCCCTGCTATTTATTATATAACTAATCCCTCCATCACTTTCAGAATAAGCCTTTGCTGTAGATTCAATATATAGCCAGCGTGTGTTTTTAGTCCTGAATCGAAAAGTTATAAAATAGGTGCCATCCGTATCAGAAAGAATTTTTTCAAACTCGTTGGTAAAGGAATCAAGATCATTGGGATGAATGAAATCAGAAATGTTTTTTCCTAAAATTTCATTTGGTGTATATCCCAGTATTCTCTCTATAGAGGGACTAGAAAACGTAAAATAAAAATTTGAATCAAGGATAATAATTATATCTGTTGCGTTCTCAATCAATAACCTGAAGTGTTCTTCGCTTTTTCTAAGTTTTTCTATTGCCTGTAATTTCTCTGACTCGATTATTCTTTGATTTAGTGCTTTTTGGATTGCTGTTGGCAACCTAGCCAGATTATCTTTTAAAACATAATCGTCAACGCCATTTTTTAGAACTTCTACTGCAAACTCCTCAGAAACAGTTCCGGTTACCAGAATAAAAGGTATGCTTAGTTTTTTTTGCTTGAAAATTTCAAACGCCTCAATAGAATCAAATTGAGGCATGGAATGATCGGACAATATTACGTCTGGAGAAAATTCATCCAAGGCCTTTATAAATCCATCTTTGGTGTATTCTGTCCTTGAAGTAAAATTAATATCTGCTTTTTTTAATTCACGTTTAATTAATTCAACATCCAAAGGTACATCCTCAAGAATTAATATTTTCAATGGCTTGAGCATAGGCTGCTTTATTGGTTTTTATACCCAAATTCAATGCCATTAATAATTTGGATAAATAACAACTGCCACCACAGCTAATAATTCAACGCTTATTTTTAAAATGGTAAACTCGGGAGAGTTTGATAAATGTATGGCATATCGGCCAGGAAAATGACTGTATATTAGTGCTATATCTTCGCTATCAATACTGGTAAAATATATGAGATTCCTCCCTACGGTCGGAATGACAGGCTTTTTAAGTCTTTTGTGAGAGGGAGGGGTTAAGATGCGCAACTTAACCCCTCCCTCTCATTGATATAACTGAACCCCTTGTCTTTCCGAATGGAGCGAAGAGAAATGAGGAATCTCTATCCTTTTCCCGGACAACAGTGTTTATAAATATTGTTTTAATTAATTATTTTCTTGCACATACGGAAAATACTGCTCTAAAATTTCTGTAAGCATTTCTACCGTTAGTGGTTTAATTTTAAAGCCTACAACTTCCGCAAATTGTTCGGCTTTTTTTTCGTCTTCAGGATTTAGTGATGTAGTAAGCATGATAACAATTGTATCTGATTTTTGTTCTTCACTTAATTCCCTATATGCTTCCAAAAAATCCCATCCGTCCATTCTTGGCATATTGATATCTAAAAATATTAGTTCGGGTGGAATTTGGTTTTCTTTCTTAACAAAGGTTAAGGCTTGTTCACCATCTAAAGCAACTTCAATATTTTCTGTAAAATTCATTTCTTTGATGATGATTTTATGAAAATAGTTATCTGCTGCGTTGTCATCTACCAAAAGAATGCAATTCAATTTTTTTTTCATAGGAATTTTGCTTTAGGTTTTTGGATAGTGAAATAAAATACGCTTCCCTTTCCGGTTTTAGATTCTACCCAGATTTTCCCTCCGTGCATTTCAACAATTTTCTTACATTCAGCCAGTCCTATACCTGTTCCTTGGTAAACATCTTTATTGTGCAGTCGCTGAAAAATCACAAAAATTTTATCATAATATTTTTTGTCTATTCCAATTCCATTATCTGTTATTGCAAAAAGCCATTCTTTATTTTCCTCTTGTGCTGTAATGTTGATAATTGGGGGTGTATCTTTTTTTCTGAATTTGATAGCATTACTGATAAGGTTTCGAAAAAGAAATTTTAATTCTGTAGGAAAGCTGTTAATTACGGGCAATTGTACTGAATGTATTTCTGCTCCGCTTTCCTTAATAGAATTGGCCAAATCATTTAGCACCTCCTTTAACAGTGTATTGCAATTGACTTCTTCTCTATTTAAATCTTTTCCTATTCTTGAATAATTCAATAAATCTTTGATGAGTGTCTGCATCCGACCTGTTGCAATGCTTATAAAATCCAGAAACTGATCGGCCTCTTTATCTAATTTCCCTTTGTAATTTTTATGAAATAAACCTACATAATTGGCAATGGTTCTTAATGGTTCTTGCAAATCGTGTGAAGCAATAAATGCAAATTGTTCAGTTCCTTTGTTAGCCGTTTCAATTTCAATTACTTTTTTTTCTAATTCGGAGTTCATTCGATGAATTTCTTTTGCACGGTCGTAAATATCCATTTCCATTTGCTCCTTTAATTCGCCGGCTGCAATATCTTTCAGGGCAAGTTCATTTTTTATTTTAACATATTCAGTAACATCTTCAACACGGTGAATGATGTAAGCAACTTCCTCTTTTGAATTCAACACGGGTTTATTCAGAGGACTCCAATATCTTATTTCAAATGCTCCATCCGGTTTTCGAATATCATACTTTTGAACTGCCATCGTATGAGTGGCTTTGTTTTTAAGAACATAATTTAATGAAGCCCGCAAATTAGAAACACCATCAGCAGAATGATCATCCGGATTATCGGGGAATATTTCAAACATTCCCTTACCAATAATTTCATTCCGTTTGGTCATAGACGCATGTTCATAAGCATCGCTTAACGCAAAAATTGTAAAATCAGGTAGTAAAATGATATATAATCCCGGGATCGCCTCAAAGAGGGATTTAAAATCAATTCCAGATTTATTCTTCATTTCATGCTTTTTCATCTTAAACAAGCATATGGTTATTGGTTAATGTTTATCAAGGATAGTTATGCTTTTACTTAGTCTGCTTGATAAATGTGTTCAAAGTTAAATGATGTCGCTATAGTATCCTTTACTCAATAAAGTCGCTGTTTTCTTTACTAAATAATTTATTAGGATGGTTGTTGACTATCCAATATCTGATTATTATGTCAAATATTTCTGCTTGTTTATCAACATTGGATGGTTTTTTGAAAGAACCTCCCACGCGATAAAGATATGCGTCTTTAAGATCCTGTTTTGTTTCGGTGTTGCTTAAAAAAATAAAAGGCACTGCTCTTTTAGATGCTTCAAGATGTTCGTCTATCGCTTTTTTCATCTCAAGTCCATTCATTTTAACCAAATCAAATTCTGAAATTATCAGAAATATCGCATCCTTCGTTTTTTTCAAATATTCCAGAGCGTCCAAAGAGTGGGTGAAATATTCTATTTCGACATCCCAGTCTTTTTGCTGTAAAGACTTTTCCAAAAGTTCTTTTTCATATTTTTCATTATCAACGAGGATAATTTTTCCGGTAAGCTTTTTCATTGTAATGAATTTTATAAATATGTTTTATTAATTATTTCTTGCACGGGATTTTCATTGTCGTTGAATTTCTTTACTGAACGGGCAATTTTAATAAGCTTTTTGTTTCATCATACGATTAAAGAGGTAATCACTCATTCCAATTGTTTTGCATCTCTACATATAGATATGATTTTAAATTATTTCTTGCATATAATATTTTCTACATAATCCGGAAAATATTGCTCTAAAATTTCTGTCATTTTTTCTTTGGATAAAGGGTGGTTTTGATAGCCCGAAATCTCTTGTATTAGCTTTGCTTTTTCTTCATCATCGGGGTTTACAGATGTGGTTAGCATCAATATAACTGTTTTTGCTTTTTGTTTTTCTTCCAAAAACTTATATTGATCCAGAAATTCCCATCCGTTCATTTTGGGCATACTAATGTCTAAAAATATGATTTCGGGAATAATTTGATTTTCTTTTTTAAGATATTCCATTGCTTCTACACCGGTTTGTGCAAATTGAATGGAGTTGGTAATATTCATTCCTTTAATGATGATTTGATTAAAGCGGTTAGCTTCCGGACTATCATCAATTAATAGAATGCAGTTCAATTTTTTTTTCATTATATAATTGTTTTAGGAATTGTAAAATAAAATGCACTCCCTTTTCCAAGTTCTGATTCAACCCATATTTTTCCTCCGTGCAGTTCAACAACTTTTTTGCAGTTAGCCAGCCCTATTCCTGTTCCGGGATATTCTGCCCGAGTGTGGAGTCGCTGAAAAATTACAAAAAGCTTATGATAATATTTTTTTTCTATTCCGATGCCATTATCCTTTATTGCGAAAAGCCATTCCTTTTCTTTGTCTTGTACTGTAATATTTATAAGTGGATCCATTCCATCTTTTTTATATTTTATCGCATTGCTTAAAAGATTTTGAAAAACAGATTTTAAATGGACGTAGCCGTTTAAAACGGGCAATTTATCAGAATGAATTTCTGCACCGTTTTCTTTGATGGATAGTGCGAAATCTTTTAAAACTTCGTGCAAAATTTTATCGCAATCTATTTCTGATATAGCTATATCTTTTCCTATTCTAGAATATTCGAGCAAATCCTTAATGAGTGCAGACATACGTGCTGCGGCTTCAATGATATAATTCATATATTCATTTGTATCCTCATCTTTGTTGTTGTTCTTTTTTGCTAATAAACCGGTATAATTTGAAATGCTGCGTAATGGTTCCTGCAAATCGTGGCTGGCAAAAGAATTGAAGGAGGCAAGTTCAGCATTGGAGCGTTCAAGTTCTGTATTTTTTGTATTGAGTTCTTGCGTGCG